>JAQVWQ010000029.1 GCA_028709615.1 Clostridia bacterium
ACCTCAGGCACAGTCTTTCACGCTTTTTTGGGTGAAAAGCTTCCCGACTGGAAGGCCGCCGCGAGCTTGGTACGCAAAATTGCCGAAAATTTTAAGCTTCCTTACTATACATTATCGCCTACCTATTCTATTTGTAAAGAGCATGGCTATATTGACGGCGAACACTTTACCTGCCCGACCTGTAATGGCGAAGCCGAGGTTTACAGCCGCATTACCGGCTACTACCGCCCCGTACAAAACTGGAATGTAGGTAAAACGCAGGAATATAAGGAACGCAAGGTTTATCAAACAGATAATTTGCGGCAATCACCGCAAAAACAAAAAGTATTACTTTTTACCACCAGTACCTGCCCCAACTGCGTTATGGCCAAACAGGCTTTAGATAAAGCCAAGATTGCCTACAAAGTTGTCAATGCCGAAGAACAAAAAGACCTGGTAGAAAAATACCGTATTTTACAAGCCCCTACCCTGGTCGTTTTAAACCAAGAACAAACAAATACATATGCGGGAGCTGTAGCTGTTAAAGAATTTATTGCCCAAGCAGCCGCAGAGCTTTCTTAACAAATCAATGCCCGGCTGAATACAATTTAAAATAAACAATCCACCTCATTAATTAAGAGGTGGATTGTTTTTTCTTTTATTATTAAAAAACCGCTTTAATAATTCGGTGGCCTCAGCAGCGCAAATACCCGCAATAACCTCGGGATGATGATTAAGAGCCGGATGCCCGACTATATTAAAAATACTGCCGCAGGCGCCTGCTTTGGGATCGTCGGCGGCAAAAACCAAACGGTCTATTCGCGCCAAAACCATCGCGCCGGCACACATTGCGCAAGGCTCAAGTGTAACATAAACCGTTACGCCGTCCAAACGCCGCCTGCCCAAAACAGCGGCGGCCTTGCGCAGCAGCTCTAACTCGGCGTGACGCGTACCGTCGTTAAATTCTTCTACGCAATTACCGGCCGAGGCAATAACCCGCCCCTCAAAAACAGCTACCGCTCCGACGGGTACCTCCCCTTTATGCAGAGCTTTTTGCGCTTCATCAAGTGCCAAAAGCATATAATCTTGATGGGTTTGACTCATTAATCATTCTCCGAATTTTAATTCAACGGCTTGTTTATGGCTTTGCCAAGTAACCGTCATACCTAAGGCCTGACGGAAAAATGAAGCGGGTAAATAAGCCGTTCCGTCTTTTTCAATAATATCTGTTTTAAGGTTTTGCTGCTTGACACGATATTGTTCCGTACCCATATTTAAAACCATGGTAAATGAATTTTTGATAATATAAAGCTCGCCGTTTTTATAATTCACTTCATATCCCATACCTTCTAAAGTGCGGCGTAAGGGTAAATAACTGCTGCCGCCGACTTGGAAAGGTTTTTCTTTAATATAGGTTATTATATTACCAAACAAAGCTGTTTTTTGATTGATATAATATGTAATGCTGCTGACTTTTGCTCGTTGATTAACTAAATAATTTTTAGCTGCCTGCATTTGCTTTTCGGCACCTTCAACATAAATATCCGGTACAATTCCGCCTTGTTTGTCTAAATCGCGATAATTACGGGAATATATTTTGGCTACGGTAAAAACAAAACCGCCGCCTTCGGGCAAGCTGTAAACATTCTGCATCAAGGCTTTGCCAAAGGTATTAACGCCGATAATTACACCGTTGCCGACATCCTGCACGGCTGAGGCAAAAATCTCGGCAGCCGAGGCGGTTTCGGAATTAACCAAAACTGCATACGGCAAATCCATTTCCGGCCAGTTACCGGTAGGATAATACCCCTCGGAGGTTTTATATTTAACAAAAAAAGCCGGCCCATCGGGAACAAAGGCCCCGATACAGTCATTAACCGAATTTACCATACCGCCGGGATTATTACGCAAATCGATAATCAATGATTCAGCACCCTTAGCGCGTAGGTCCTTTAAAGCGTTATCCAGCTGCGCAGAGGTATCCTTGGCAAACTGGCTGATTTGGATATAACCGATATTGTTATCCAGCAGATGATAAGCAACCAGCTCTAAAGAAAATCCTTTGTAGATAAAGGTCTCGGTGTATTGTTTACCGTCACGCTCATAAACAATGGTCATTATGTAGCCAACCTCTCCGGCCAATTCACGGCTGACTTCTTCCTTGGTTAAACCCTCCAAAAGCTTGCCGTTAGCCGAAAGCAAAATATCGCCCTCCTGCAAATCGGAAGCTGCCGCCGGGGAATTAGGCACAGTGCCCATAATTACAACTTTACCGTCGCGTACTTCAAAATAAATACCCATACCAACCATTTCACCGAATGTCTTGTTTTGATATGTAGCAAAGTTTTCTTTATTATAATATCTTATCCACTTATCGCATTTGCCTTGCAGCTCCACCAGCTTTTCAATAGTATCGGCCTTTAAAACCTCATCGGCAGGCGGATAAAATGAATAATATGTAAGATAAAGCTTGGCGGTAGTTAAATCATCAAGATTGGAATCGGCGGCCATTGCCGTTGTCAAACAGCTGAATAACAAAACAGTTGCTAATAAAACCACAATTATAGCTTTTTGAAATTGCTTCATTTAGTCATCTTCTTTCAATAAAATAATAACTATACGACAAAAGGACAGTCTTGGCGCAAAAAACATTTTGCACACTGCGGCTTACGCCCCAAGCAAATGGTTCTGCCATGCCAAATCAAAGCGTGATGTATGTCACCCCAAAGCTCCGGCGCAAGCTGGGCGCAAAGTTGTTTTTCGGTGCCCGCAGGAGTAGAGCTGTCAGCCAGCGCCAAACGGTTAGCCACCCTTAAAACATGGGTATCAACCGGTAATGCCGGTATATTAAAGCCCACAAACAATACTACGCTTGCCGTTTTTCTGCCGACACCGGGTAAGGTTTCAAGCTCTTCCCTGGTTTGCGGTACCTCACCACCGTATTGCTCATTAATAATACGAGCCGCCTGCTGTAAATGCCGCGCTTTATTTTTATAAAGACCGCAAGTTTTAATTAGCTCCTCAATTTGCTCAAGCGACATTGCTGCCAAGGCGGCACTGTCGGAAGCAACAGCAAACAATTTATCGGTTATTTTATTAACCTGATTGTCGTTTGTTTGTGCCGACAAAATAACCGCACACAATAATTGAAAGGTCGTGGAAAAGCGTAAAGCTGTACCATGACCTTTGTAATACTGTAAAAGAGCGGTAAATATTTTATTAGCATGAGGATTTGGGTATTTATTTGACATAAATAGATAATTTCGCTATTTCTCTGCTTTTTCCCTTTTTATAAGTAAAAATTCATAAAAAGGGCACAAACGGCATAGCCTTTATCGGGAGGGTAAGAAATGGAATTTCAAGACATAACACCTGAACAACTTGTGATTTTTTGTGAAGCTCTTGCCAACAGCATCGCCAGAGATCTTCCCTTTAGTTTGCAGTATGTTTCCGGAAACATTTTCTTGCTGCTTGGTCAAATAATTATTACCTTTAATGCTCAGCAGCAACTCCATCAAGATGGCTACGGGCTCCGCTATTCACCAAAAAACCGCGATATAAACAACTCTAATCATAAGAATAGTAATAATGAAAGAACAAATAAAAGCATTGCCGCTTTGGAACAAACTGTGTTATCCTTGCAACAGCAAATTGACAGTATTAAGCAACAAATGTATTTTGTAACGAGTAAAGAAGAATAATTTTTTATTGACGGGGATAGGCAAATCTCCCCGCCTATCCCCGTCAATATGGTTAATTATTTGGCACTTTCAAAGGTTGAGCAAGCCGTATGATCCGCATCTTCCACACGGCGGCAGCCGGATGAGCGAACCTCAATATTATCGGCTTGACATTCACTCCGGTGATTATAGACGCATTCTTCTACCAAACAAACAATACTTGCCATTATTTTTTCACCTCCAATTTTTTTTATGGCGTTTTAACCGCCCAAGTTATTTTGCCCTAAAAGCAACAAAAAAACGCTCAAATTTGAGCGTTTTTTATATATAAATTATTTGTATTTTTCTATTTTACTTTTATCCGCCAATATGTACTGCTTCTTCATATGTTAAAATGCCCGCATAAAAAGCTTTACCGATTATAACACCGTCTAAACCCATTTCTTTAAGCCTTTTTATGCAGCCTAAGGTTGCAACACCGCCGCAGGAGACTACCTTTGCACCGTTTGCCAGTTGTAAAAGCTCCTCCACTACGGGATAATTTGGCCCCAACAGCTTACCGTCACGGCTTACATCACTGTAAACGAAGGATTTTACACCAAGCTTAATCATCTCTGCCAATAATACCGGAGCGGTTTTGGCTACTGTTGTTTCCCAACCTTCAACCACAACGCGGTTGTCTTTACAATCAATACCAACGCCAATTTTTTCACCGTATTTCTGCACAGCATCACCAATCATTTTGGGGTTGCGAATAGCCATCGTGCTGATAATAACTCTTGAAGCACCGGATTTTATTGCCATATCCACGCTTTCTAAGGTACGCAAGCCGCCGGCATAATCTATCTCTAAACGAGTTTTGGCAGCAATTTCTTCAGCAATTGCCAAATTTCTCGGCCTGCCGCTAAAGGCGCCGTCAAGGTCGGCTATGTGTATTCTGGTTGCTCCCAAATCCTCAAAATAGATGGCTTGCTCAATGGGATCCGGCCGATAAACACCTTTTTTTTCTAAATCGTACTCGTCAAAGGCGCGTACGGCCAAGCCTTCTCTTAAATCAATTACGGGAATAATATGCATAGTTAATCCTTCCCAAACATTTTTATTTGTCCTGCTCTAACCTTTTTAACACCAAGCCGTAACCGCCCTCACCGTAGCTTAAAGCTCTTTTAACACGACTGATTGTAGCTGTAGAGGCGCCGGTTTTTTCAGAAATAGTTGTATAAGTAGCCTCTTTTTGCAGCATTGAAGCAACAAGCAATCTTTGCGCCAATTCTTTCAGCTCAGGTGCGGTTGCCACATCCTCAAAAAAGCGATAACACTCCTCTTCGTTTTTTAGGGATAAAACAGCTTTAAAAAAATAATCCAATTCGTCACTTTTCAATTTGCTTTTATAACGCATTAGTATAACCTCCGCCAAATTCACTATTAAAAATTCATCGTCCGTCCTTCTTTTTCCTGCTTTTGTGACAAATTCTCTTTTTATCTACAAATATATTCACCGCAATGATTAGTTATATGCACAGCAGCCAAAACTGTGGCCGCTTTTGCCTTAATAACATTGTTTTTATTAATGATAAAAACTGACAGAGCTGATACGCGATCAAATCCTTTAAAAAAAGCCTAGCCTCATTTTGGGCGATTTGCCGTTCTAATCCCGCCGCGAACTAATTTTATATAAAAAACCCCCGAAAGTACTACAGCAAAAAGCATTGACAAAAACATTTTATCATAGCCGATAAGACCGCAAATTTGACCCGCCAAATATCCGCCTAAACCCATACCTATATCAAATGAAGTCAAAAAAGTGCTGTTTGCGGCTCCCCGCTGGTCAAGCGGGGCATTACGAACAGCTAAAGCATTTAATGCGGGTACTGACAGGCCAAAGCCTATGCCCATAAAAGCCGCAGCCAAACAATAAATAAAAATATTCTCGGTAAAATATAACACTGCCAAAGAAACAGCAAAGGTCAAAAGGCTGATAAAAACAATCCCGTCAGCACCTTTTGTGTCGGAAATACGAGCAAAGAATAAACGACATAAAATAGTAAAGACGGCCATTACCGTAAAATAAATTCCGGTATTTTCTATACCTTCGCTGTCGCCGTAAATTGCCACAAAGGTGGCGGCCGCTCCATATGGCATACAAGCAAAAAGCATAACCAGCGCCGCAGGTAAGGCACCTTTAGAAAATAAATCTCTTTTTATGTCAAACGGTCGTGCTGCCATTGTTTTATTCAGTTTTTTAAACTTAAACCTTGTAGCAATCAAAATGCTGCAAAGGCCGATAACTATGGATATTATAAACAATGGCTTAAAGCCTAGCTCAAAAGCTAAATAAATACCTAAGGCAGGTGCAATTGCCATTGACAAGGAGCTGGTCATTCCGTAATAACCCATGCCTTCGCCAAAGCGCTTGGTCGGTATTGTATCGCTGGCATTGGTAGCAATGCCGGTGCTGCCAAAGCCCCAGCCAAAGCCCTGTAAAAATCTTAATAAAAGAACCAATCCAATGGAGCCGGCAAATATATAACCAAAGGTCATTAAAAGCAAAAAAAACAAACCGCAAAAAACAGCCAGCTTGCGACTGATATTATCCAAAAACCAACCTGCAAATGGCCGTATGCAAATAGAAGAAACAGCGAATAAGCCCGCCGCCAACCCCGCTTGCTGATCGGTACCGCCCAAACCGTTTTTTATAAAAAACGGAAACGAGGGAGAAAGCATATGAAAGGAAATAAACAGCAGTAAGTTTGTCAGAGAAATTAAAATAAAATTCTTTGTCCACAGTGTTTGCTCATACTGTGTTTGAGCAGCATTATTCATTTAACATCTCCAATATGTTCATTTAAGCGTTTGTTTAGTAGTATTTTTGCCCAAACCGGCGGAATAGCAGCAGCCGCAATAATAAAAATACCTCCCAATGCCTGCAAGGGCAACAATATATCTCCGAATAACAAAAAGGCCCATAATGCCGCCAACAGAGGTTCGACCAAATAAATGATTGCCGAATCTACCGGCCCAATCGCGACCACCGAATAGGTAAAGGTATAATAAGCACCGGCTGTAAATACACCAAAAATTATCACAAAAAGCCAACCCTTAGCGCTAATATCCGTCGGCAGTCCCTCCGTCAGCAAACCGGTCAGGCCAAAAATCAAAATACAACAAAAAAACATTGTACAATTATAAGTTACATGATCAACTTTTGGTAAATAAATGCCCATTAAAACAAAGGTAAAGGCATTGGACAAGGCTGCGCCGACAGCTAAGAGCATACCCAAGATACTAACTACGGCAAACGAACTCCAATAAAGCATAATCAAGCCTATGGCCGAAATAATTAAAGCAATAAGCTGCTGTTTGCCCAAATTATTTTTGCAAATAAATTTATCAAATAATCCTGTTAAAGCCGGATAAGCATTAAAAAACAAAATAGCAACAGCCGGGGGAAGCAAGTCAAAAGCCCAGTATAAACAAAATATGGCGATAATCTGTGTTGCGATTATCGGCAAAAACACTTTCCATTGGCTTTTATCGGGCAACAACCTGCTTTTTACAAATTTGGCAAGAGCAATAAAAAACACAACAGCAGTCAAAAAACGCATAGTGACCAAATCATAGATATTAAAACCATGGTTGTAACAAATTTTAGCTAAAACACTTTCTGTTGAAAAAAGCAAAGCGGAGCAGAAAGCTACCGGATATCCTAAAGGATTAGTGGAGCGCATTGGCATATGTAAATACTCCTTTTTTTTAGCACAGCAGGAAATGCCTTCCATTTTATAGAATAAGTAAAAGCTTATAATTTAAGGAGGATATAAAATGTCTGATCGCATAAAAAAATCAGAGCCTGCAGAACGGCTTTCCCTCAACCAGCAAGCACGACAAAAGGATGTTAAGCCTTTTTCCGTTACCGATAAAATGATTAAATATTTTATTATTTCCTTGCTGGGCTTGGTCTGTTTTATTCTTATTGCTTTGATCATCGGCTTTATTTGCAGCGGCGTTGTTTACGGCAGCAGAATGCCGATAGAAAAATTTAATTTTGTTTATGCTGCCATTTATCTTTTAGCTGCCGCCTGTGCCGGCATGCTTGTTGCTTGCCTGGCAGGCAAATACCCTCTTTACTCTATGATTATTACCTCATTATTGATTATTTTTATTTCCTTACTCTTTGACGGCTCGCCCACTACAAGTTTTCTGTCTGTTATTACCAAAACCGTTGCCACTTTTATTGGTGTTTTTGCAGCGGGCATATTAACCTATAAAAAACTGCATCCACCTCGCAAACAGATCATACCCCGTAATTAAAAAAGATTTATACCCCGCTATTAAAGCGGGGTTTTTATTATAATACTACTTTTATCAACTTTAGTCAATATTAGCTAAATAATATCATATTTAGCTATATAAATTTTTATTGACAAATTTTATTGACGGCTTTATAATAATATTTAACCGTTTAACTGTTAACCGTTTAACAAACTTGGAGGTAACAATGAGCATTAAACCGTCTGACTTAGGCACACAGCTTTTTAAGCTGTCTGTATTAAAAAGATTAACATATAATAAAATGGAAGATTGTCAGTGTTTGCACTTTGCCCAACTGCCTATTTTGGAGTTTATAATTGCCAACGACGACTGCACGCAAAAATTAATAGCCGAAAAAATGCAGGTTTCCCCACCTTCCGTAGCAACCTCTACCAAAAGACTACAAAAAGCAGGCCTGATCGAAAAAAAAGCCGACAAAAACAACCTGCGCTGTAACCGGCTCTCGGCAACGGAATTAGGTAAACATCTGGCCGAAAAGCGCCGACGCCAAAGGGATTGTACGGACGAGCTGATGTTTAAAGGTTTTAGCCAAGAAGAAATGAACCAGCTGGCAGTGCTGCTTGATAAAGCTATAATGAACCTTAACAACGGCGAACCCGACGACTTAGATATGGTAAAAATAATGAGTTTACATCATCATCTTCATGAGCATAAAGGGAAAAACCACTATGATTAAAAAGCTTTTACCCTATATCGGCGAATATAAAAAACAAGCCATATTAAGCCCCGTCACTGTTATCATTGAAGTAATTATTGAGGTTTTTATTCCTTTTTTAATGGCTAAAATCATTGATGTGGGTATCAAAAACGGTGATATCCCCTATATGTTTAAAATAGGGGGAGTTATGATAGTACTGGCCTTGATGTCTATGACATTTTCGGCTTTAGCCGGTCGTTTTGCAGCCGTAGCTGCCACCGGCTTTGCTTCTAATTTACGCAAAAAGCTGTTTTATAAGGTATCGGAATTTTCTTTTGCCAATTTAGACCGTATTCCTACAGCCTCTTTGATTACGCGCCTGACCACCGATGTCACCAACACACAGATGTCCTTTATGCTTATTATCCGTATCTTGGTACGCGCTCCCTTTATGATGATTATGGCAACCTCTATGGCCATAGCCATCAATGCCAGGCTCTCTATCGTCTTCCTCACATCAGTACCTATACTGGCCGCCGCAATGACCCTTATTATTTTGCTAGCTTTCCCCCGTTTTAAACAAATGCTGACCCGCTACGATAAACTAAATTCTTTGGTACAGGAGAACCTGCAAGCTATTCGCGTTGTTAAAGCATTTGTGCGCGAAGATCACGAAATAAGCAAATTTAGTCAAGCGGCAAAAGAGTTAAGAAATTACCAACAAAAAGCTGAAAAGCTTGTGGCATTAAATATGCCTTTAATGTCCTTAGCCATTTATGCTTGTATTATGGCTATTTGCTGGCGGGGAGGCAACCTGATTATTGCCGGTGGCATGCAAACCGGAGAGCTGTTCAGTTTTATCAGCTATGTAATCCAGATCTTAATGGCCCTGGTGATGATTTCTATGGTCCTGGTCAATATAGTTTTATCCAAAGCTTCGGCCGAACGCATTATTGAAGTATTAGATGAAAAAATTGATATAACCGACGAAGAAGCCGATGCCTCTTTACAGGTAGAAGACGGCTCAATTATCATGGATAATGTCAGCTTTAGTTACAGCAAAAACCCTGACAACCTGACTTTGCAAAATATCAGCCTGACAATTAATTCCGGCGAAACGGTTGGTATTATCGGCGGAACGGGCTCGGCCAAAACCACTTTAGTTCAGCTCATACCAAGACTATATGATGTATATTCAGGCACAGTTAAAGTCGGCGGCCATGATGTGCGCAATTATCAGCTGACGACTTTACGCAATGCCTGCTCTATGGTTCTGCAAAAGAACTTACTTTTTTCCGGTACAATCAGGGATAATCTGCGCTGGGGCAATCCGCATGCTACGGAAGAGCAGATGAAAGCCGCTTGCCAAACCGCCTGCGCCGATGAGTTTATTCAAAAATTTGAAGGCGGATATGATTACCTTATAGAGCAAGGCGGTGTAAATGTATCCGGCGGCCAGCGGCAGCGACTTTGTATTGCCCGGGCGCTGCTAAAAAATCCCAAAATAATTATTTTAGACGACAGTACCAGTGCCGTAGATGTTGCCACCGACACAAAAATCAGAAACGCTTTGCGTAAAGAGCTGAAAGCAACTACAAAAATTATTATTGCCCAGCGGCTTTCATCAATCATAGAAGCAGATAAAATCATCGTTATGAACGAAGGCCAAATCAATGATATCGGCACACACGAGCAATTACTGGCTCGTAATGAAATATACAAAGATATCTACTTCTCCCAGCAAAAGGGGGTAAGTTAATAATGAGCAATGATAAAAAGCCAACAAATATGGGGCGCCCCGGCATGCATGCGCTTGGCAAAAAAGAAAAACCACGCGATATCAAAAAAACCTTAAAACGGATATTCAGTTATACAAATGAGTATAAATTCAGGCTGACTGTGATCTTTTTTGCCGTTATTGTTTATGCGTCTGCGGGTGTAGCCGGCACATATATGCTAAAACCCCTGATAAACAATTATATCGTACCCTTTATCGGCAAAAGCGATACAGACTTATCAGGCTTCATCACGATGCTGCTGCTAATGGCCGCCGTCTATCTGTTAGGGGTTATTGCCATCTTAACAGCCACCCGTTTAATGGTCGGAGTATCCACCGGTACGCTTTTAAAGATTCGCCTTGACCTTTTTGCCGCAATGGAAAAGCTCCCGCTAAAATATCATGATAACCATACGCAGGGTGAATTGATGAGCCGTTTTACCAACGATGTTGATGCCCTGCGAGATATGATCAGTCAGGGTATTATCCAATTAATTAATGCCGGGTTGACGGTTATAAGCATTTTTATTGTTATGCTGGTATTAAGCCCTGTTTTAACGGCTCTTATGCTGGTAATGCTCTTGATAATGATACAGATCATCAAATTTATTGGCAAAAGAAGCCGCAACTACTTTGTCAAGCAACAAAATGCACTTGGAAAACTTAACGGTTATATTGAAGAAATTATCGAAGGACAAAAGGTTGTCAAGGTTTTTTGCTATGAGCAGAACAGTAAAGAAAGCTTTAACGAACGAAATGAGGTTTTGCGCAAATCCGCAGCGGGTGCTTATACCTTTGCTAACATTTTAATGCCGATAATGGGCAACCTTTCTTATATTAATTTTGCCATTACCGCAGCTATCGGTGGTATGCTGGTTGTGTTTGGCAGGCTGGATATCGGCACAATCGGTGCTTACCTGCAATATACGCGTTCCTTTTCTCAGCCTTTAACTCAGGCTTCCGGCATTTTTAATGCGGTTTTAAGCGCGCTGGCGGGCGCCGAACGAATTTTTGCCGTGATTGATGAAGAACCGGAAACCGATGACGGTGATATAACTTTAGTCAATGCCGAATTCGATGAAGCGGGACAAATTACAGAAAGCTCCTGCCGAACAGGTCTTTGGGCTTGGAAACAAATTAAAGAAAACAATGAAGCATTTTTGACCCCTCTGCGCGGCGATGTGCGTTTTATTGATGCTTATTTTAGCTATGACGGAGAACACAATGTCTTAAAAAATATTGACCTTTACGCCAAACCCGGGCAAAAAATTGCCTTGGTTGGCTCGACGGGCGCGGGTAAAACCACCATAACTAATCTGCTGACCCGTTTTTATGACTTAGACCAAGGCAAAATTCTTTATGACGGCATAAACATCAAACGCATTAAAAAAGACGACCTTCGCCACAGCTTGGCAATGGTTTTACAGGATACCCACCTTTTTACGGGCACAGTAATGGAAAATATCCGTTACGGAAGATTAAGCGCCGGCGATGACGAGGTGATTACCGCAGCACGCCGCGCCAACGCCGACTTTTTTATCTCTCATTTGCCCCAAGGTTACCAAACGGTTATTACCGCCGACGGAGCAAATTTAAGCCAGGGTCAACGCCAGCTGTTGGCCATTGCCCGCGCCGCTGTCGCCGACCCGCCCGTACTGATATTAGACGAGGCCACCAGCTCGATCGATACCCGTACAGAAGCCTTGATCGAACAAGGTATGAACGATTTAATGCTCGGCCGAACCGTCTTTGTGATAGCTCACCGCTTATCCACAGTCAGAAACGCCGCTGCCATTATCGTACTGGAAAACGGTCAAATCATTGAGAGGGGCAGCCATAACGAGCTCTTAGCTTTACAAGCCCGCTATTACCAGCTTTATACAGGAATGTTTGAATTAACTTAACTTATAAAAAACGCTACACAAAACCTCTGGCCTGTGATATAATCAATTTATTACTTGTGCTTTTGTACCGGGGGGGATAGTTATATGTTAAGCTTTATTACGAATAATATCGCAATAGTAGTCTTCATCATACAACTGCTCTTTATAATTTTTGTCATATTCTTCGATTATAAAAAGCCCGTAAATACTTTGGCCTGGGTAGCCTTTTTTGCCGTTATTCCTTTTGTCAGCATCGTTTTTTATATTCTGTTCGGCAACCGTATGCGTTTTCGTAAAAATAAGGCCTTCCGCGCCAAACAACTAAAAGATAACACCTTAAACCAACTGGTTATCAGCCAGCTGAATTTAGTTGATGATAACTCTCTTGTTTATCAAAACCCGCAAAACGCCGCCTATAACGAATTAATTCGGATGAATTTAATTTTCAGTGACGGCGTATTAACTCAAAACAATAAAATAGAAACCTTTACCTGCGGTGAAGAAAAATTCCCCCGTTTGATCGAGGACCTTAAAAGCGCCAAGCATTCCATTCATCTTTTATATTATATCTACCGTGATGACGAGCTTGGCAATGAAATTATGGGAATCTTAACCGAAAAAGCCAAAAACGGGGTTGAAGTACGCCTGATTTACGACGATTTTGGCTCTCTTTTGACCCGACGCAAATTTTTTCAACCCTTAAAAGATGCCGGGGGCGAGGTCAACGCCTTTTTGCCGTCAAAATTCATTTTTAATATTCGCGTTAATTATCGCAACCACCGTAAAATTGCTGTTATTGACGGCAAAATAGCCTATTTGGGCGGTATGAATATTGGCAAGGAATATGCCAATCAGGGCAAATTGGCACCCTGGCGCGACACTCATATACGCGTGACCGGTAATGCCGTCTATATGCTGCAAACCCGTTTTTTACTGGATTGGACATATGCTTCCGAAAAAGATGCGCCGCCGCTGTTTATTGATAATTATTTTAAGCCGATTGAACCGGAAGATAAAGGCACAACGGCAATGCAAATAGTCGCCAGCGGGCCGGACAGCCGCGAGGAGCAAATCAAAAAGGGCTTTATCAAAATGATTTCTGAAGCCAAAGAACAAATTCTCATTCAATCCCCTTATTTTATCCCCGACGACGCCCTTTTGGAAGCCTTAGAAATCGCCAGCCTATCGGGGGTAAGAATTACGATTATTTTACCCGGCAAATACGACAAGTTTTTGGTTTACTGCGGTACTCTTTCTTATATCAAGCCGCTTTTGGAATACGGAGTGGATTTTTATCTTTACGACGGCTTTATCCATTCCAAAATGGTCGTAATGGATGATAAAATTGTCTCCTTGGGCACAGCCAATATTGATATACGCAGCTTTGCACTAGACTTTGAGGTTAACGCTTTTATTTACGACAGCGACTATACCAAACAAATAATAGATATTTTTAACGAGGACTTGGTTCATTCTACTTATTTATCAGCGGCCGCCTATGCCTCGCGGCGCAGAATCTTTAAAATAATGGGGCCTATTGCCAGACTGGTTTCGCCGTTATTATAAATTACAATAAAAAAACGCTCTTTGAGCGTTTTTTTATTGCTTGATATATTTTTCATAAGCTTTGTTATGTTCGGCCAAGGTTTTACTAAAATAATGCTCACCGTTTGGTTTTGCCAAAAAGTACAGATAATCCGTTTCTTCGGGATACAAGGCTGCCTGCAAACAAGCCTCCCCGGGTGAGGCAATCGGCCCTGGCGGCAAGCCCGGATAAATATAGGTATTGTAGGGGTCGTCTATCTCTAAATCGCGAAAAAGCAGCGGGTATTTAGGCTCGCCCAAAATATACTGCACCGTAGCGCAGGATTGCAGCAACATTCCCTTTTGCAAACGATTGTAAAAAACGCCGGAAATCAAAGCGCGGTCACTTTCCCAAACGGCCTCTTTTTCTACCAGGGAAGCCATCGTAACCAGCTCTAAGGTCGAATAGCCCATTTCCTTACAGCGACTGCGCATCTCTTTGTTATAAACCTTGTCGAATTGGCGCAACAACATATCTACGGCCTGCTCGGCACTCCAGCCTTTAGCCACCATATATGTTTCGGGGAATAAAAAACCCTCTAAACGAGAAGCCGTACCTTTGGCAGGCAAATAATCATAGGAAAAATCGGCGTTTTGGCAGTAATCAATAAACTCATCTACTGTGCAAATACCCTTATCGGCAAAGGCCTGCGCTGTTTGCTTGACAGTCCAGCCCTCGGGAATTGTTACTTTGAGATCGCTGGCCGCAGACGAACCTTTAGCGATTTTTTGCGCTATATCGGCAATCGTTACCGTGCCTTCAAACAGATACTCCCCGGCTTTTAAAGATACGGCCAACCCTTCGGAACGCACATAGGCCACAAAAGCTCTTTTACTGTTAATTAAGCCTTCATCGGCCAATTTTTCCGCTATGGCCTGAGTGGAGCTGCCTTCGGCAATGGTAACGCTAACCGGTTCGGCTAAAACGACCTCGCCTCCGCCTCCGCCTGTCAGCAGTAAATAAACAAGTAAAACCGCTAAAACAAAAAGTACGGCAATTATCAGTTTTCCGCTTGTTGTTAATTTTCTTTTAGCCATTTTTAAGCCTCCGTCTATAAAACGAACATTACTTGCTAATATCTTCATTAACGCCACATATTGTCATTATACTGCACAATAATAAAAAATACAAGAAAAAACCGCCCGTAGGCGGTTTTTGTATCGTTCTATTAAATATTAATGTTCTAAATCCTCAATTTCGATATCATCTTCTTCATCTAAAAGCTCATCATAAGCATCGGCAACCTTATCCCATTCATCATCGTCTTCAATATCAAAAAGAACATCTTCACCGTCATCATCTTTACCAAATTTCATAATAATAGCTTCTTCGCCATCGTCATATTCATCGGCCTGAGGAATTAAAACTGCATATTTTTCATCGTCAATTTCTAAAATAGCTTCAACCTCAAATTCATGTTCGGAACCATCGTCAGCAATCAATACGATTTTTTCTTCCATTTAATTCACCTCATTTTCTTTCATTGTTATTTGATATTGTACTTCTTTTTTTTACTATTGTCAATCATTACAAAAATTATTCCCTTTGCTTGCCATACGGTCGAGATAATTTTGCAAAATTATTACCGCAGCCATTTTATCGATTACCTGCTTACGCCCCTTTCGTGATACATTGCCCGAAATAAGCACTTTTTCGGCGGCCACAGTAGAAAGGCGTTCGTCCTGATATTCTGTTTGAATACTAACTCGTTCGTTTAAAAGCTCACCCAAACGGCGTGCCCTTAATGCCGAAGGACCCTCTGAACCGTTCATATTTAG
>JAQVWQ010000115.1 GCA_028709615.1 Clostridia bacterium
TTTTTTACGGTCGCACAAGGCTTTAAATTTAGCAAAGCAGTCTTTTACCGCCTCATTATCCAGCTGATAGCCCATTGAGCGTATTTTTTCCTCAAAGGCGTGACGGCCCGAAAGCTTGCCCAGCACGATACCGTCAAACTGATAAAGTCCGATCGATTCGGGAGTCATAATTTCGTAAGTACTGCGATTGCATAATACTCCGTGCTGGTGAATACCGCTTTCGTGCCTGAAAGCGTTATCGCCTACTATAGGCTTGTTGGGAGCAACATCAAAGCCGCTGTAATTGCTGACCAGTCTTGAGGTACGGAAAAGCTGGTTGGTTTTAATATTGTGCTCTGCTTGGTAATAATCATGACGGGTGTTAAGAGCCATTATTATTTCTTCCAAAGCGGCGTTGCCCGCCCGCTCACCCATACCGTTGAGAGTACATTCAACCTGCTCCGCCCCTACTTCGATTGCCGCCAGACTGTTCGCTACGGCCATACCTAAATCGTTATGACAATGAACGGAAATCACAGCCTTGTCGATATTGCAAACATTCTCTTGGATGCCGCGTATCAAGGAGGCAAATTCGTGAGGCATTGTATAGCCGACCGTATCGGGAATATTAACAACCGTTGCGCCGGCGCCGATCACTTTAGTCAGTACCTTGTATAAAAATTGCGGATTGGAGCGACTGGCGTCCTCGGCAGAAAATTCTACATCGGCACAAAAGGTCTTGGCCAGTCTGACGGACTCAAAAGCCCTGTCCAGCACCTCGTCCTCACTCATTTTTAGTTTATGCTGCATATGCACCTCAGAGGTAGCAATAAAGATATGCAAACGCGGTGCCTCGGCAAAACGAACCGCCTCCCAGGCTCTTTGAATATCGGCGGGTAAAGCGCGGGCAAAACCGGAAATCTGACAGGCGCGCACCTCTTTGGCAATTTGCGCAACCGAGTTAAAATCGCCCTGCGAAGCATTGGGAAACCCCGGCTCAATCACATCGACACCCAAAGCCGCGAGCTGCTTGGCGATCTCCAGCTTCTCGCGAAAATTAAGATTAACGCCAGGCGTTTGCTCGCCGTCGCGTAAGGTTGTGTCATATATTTTTATTTTTTTAGCGGACATTAAAAAGCCCTCCGTTTTTTGCCGAATCTTTATTATTATCAATATATTGATTATCTTCTAAAAAGCATATATAATATTGTTAAATATTCATTAAATATTATATTGTTACACTAAGCAACAAAATGTTTTTATACAATATTGATTTTTTATTATTATACAATATAAATATCATAAAAACAAGGTTAAATCAGAAGTTTGACAAGCACAAGCATTGGTAGTACAATCAACAAAGAAATAAAGGAGGAAGCAAAACTGTGACCAACGCCAATAATAATTTGCGGCAATTATATTTTACGGCAATGCCGGTCGGAGCGGCTTGTAATTTAAGCTGTTCTTACTGCTACTATTTAGATAAACGCCAGATATTGCCCAACAACGGCTTAATGAGCGATCAAGTGCTGCGCGCCTATCTCGAACAAGCTTTATTAATCAACAACAAAACAAAAACTTGTGATTTTAATTGGGGCGGGGGCGAACCGCTGTTAGCCGGCAAGGATTTTTTTCGCCGCGCAATAAAACTGCAAGCAGAATTAGGGCAAGGATGCCGGATCCGCAATACTATTCAAACCAACGCTACGCTGATTGATGATGAATGGTGTGAGCTTTTTTCCGCCAATGATGTCATTGTCAGTGTCAGTGTTGACGGCCCCGAAGCAATACATAACGCCTACCGCAAAGGGCCTTTGGGAGAAGGCAGCTTTGCAGAGGTTATGAGAGCAATAGAACTGCTGCGCAAATACAATATACAGTATAAGACCTTAACAACCATCAACGCTATCAACGAAACAACCCCGCTTGAGGTTTACGAAACTGTTTCCTCAGTCAGTGATTATATGCAATTTGTACCCGTTATGGAACGACATTGTACAATACGGGAAATCGAAGAGCTAGGCCTTTTGTTTGCCCAGCCGCCTTTAGAGAATACAAATGATTTTAACCGCCGTATCCTGCCTTTTTCCGCAACCCCCGAGGGTTACGGCAACTTTTTGATTACTGTTTTTGAGCACTGGCGTAAAAAAGATATCGGCAAAAAATATATTGGGCTTTTTGAAATCACCTTTCATAATCTTATCGGACGCCCATTAGGTTGTTGTATGCATAGCTCATCTTGCGGCAACTTTTTAAGCATCGAACCCAACGGCGATGTTTACCCCTGTGACCGTTATGCTTATAAAGGCTGCAAGCTGGGCAATATTCTGCAAACCCCCTTAATTGAGCTTGCCCAGCAAAGCCGTGAATTTGGTTTATCAAAGCTTCGCAGCTTAAACTCCAAATGCTTAAACTGCCAACAGCTGCTTTTATGCTATGGCGGCTGCCCCAAAGACAGAGTGACAATTATAAATAATGAAGACTCTCCGCAAAATTATTTTTGTCCCTCATACAAAAGGTTTTTTGCTCATCTGCAGCAATATGTTAAAAAAGAACAACGCTCAAATAAATAAATTCTATGCGGAGGCACCTTATGTTAATCACCGAACAAGCGGCAAATTATGCTTTAAACAAGGCTGATGCTTTAACAATAGCCGATGTCTGTATCGGCGTAGGTTATACAGGTGTTAAGCTCTCGGACGGCAGCGGCGGCTGCTGTTATACCATTCGCGGAGAATTAGGACCTAAATGCGGAGTGATCGAGGGTGCAGGTACGCTGATCGGCCGCCCGGCCGCCGATTTAATTAAAATGGCGATCAGTGTTAAACCGGCCGAAGCCTCTTTGGGCGTAGCCACAATTAACGCCGTCTTAAATAACTCCTATAGCGAAGCTAAAAACGCCATTGACGAAATGGCGGTCAAGGCGGGCGACAAAATCGGCATTATCGGCTATTTTTATCCTGTTGTCAAACGCTTTCAAGAAACTGCTGCCGATATTTATGTTTTTGAACGCCATCTTACCGACGATTTTTTACTGCCCGATTGGGCGGAAAACATTTATTTGCCCGAATGTGATGTTGTTGTGATTACCGGCGTGACCTTTATTAACAAAACCATCGACCATGTGCTTTCACTTTGTACCAGGGCCAAAGAAATTGTCATTATGGGTGCCAGCACGATTATGGCTCCCGATATTTTAAAAAAATACGGCGTCACTCTTTTGGCCGGCAGCCGTGTCAGCGATCCCGACCGGCTTTTAAAGGTAATTGCCCAAGGCGGCGGCGGTTTAGATGTGTTGGACTGTACAGAAAAATTATGCCTGCGTTTGGGGGACAGAAGAAAATAATGAATTTGGCAAACTGGGAAAAACGCGCCCAAACAGGCTTAAGTGACGAGCAGATTTTATCCCTAATCGAAGCCTGCCGTTTAGCGCATAACAATCATTTTAGTATCGGTTTGGCGGTAGGGATCCGCGCCGCTTTTCGCGCCCTTGCCGAATTACAAGCCGACCGCAGCAAGCACGACATCGAATTTGCCCAAATTAAAGGCAACTTTTGCGGTGCCCTGGCTTTTATAATTATTTGCAGCCTTAACCCCTTAAAAGAGCACAAGCTGGACTTTGAGCTTTACCAAAAACCCGATTGGCAGATAGAAGTATTTTCGCAAACTCAATCGCTGCTGATTAAAATGCACGACAGAAATTTTGAAAACGCAGAAGCTGTT
>JAQVWQ010000030.1 GCA_028709615.1 Clostridia bacterium
AAGTAGCATATTAAGCATTTTTTTCTTGACAAGTGCCATTTACAATGCGATAATAAAAATAATATAAGATAATTTTACCATAAAACAAATAAGCTGGCGAAGGAGACTTGCTTATGACCGGCCTGCCGAAAGAAGCTATCTGCGCATATCTCCTGATCTACATACTGATTTTTATATTCGGCAGCGTAATCGGCAGTTTTTTAAATGTCGTTATTTACCGCCTGCCGCGCAAAATCTCTTTTGTTAAGGGCCGCTCTCGCTGCCCAAATTGCGACACACAGCTTAAAGCCTACGATATGCTGCCTGTTCTCAGCTACTTTATTTTAGGCGGCAAATGTCGCAGCTGTAAAACCAAAATATCCGGCCGCTACCCTTTGATCGAAGGTTTAACAGGACTTTTAGCCGTCTTAAGCGTTTTTGCTCACGGCTTTACCTTAGAGGCAGCCGCCGTTTTTGTGCTTATTGCCGCTTTACTGGCGGTAGCCTTTATTGACCTTGACACAATGGAGATACCCAACGGCTTAATCATCTTTTTGTTTATACCTGCCTTGGTGTTATTGTTTGCTACGCCTGCCACGCCGATTTTAGCTCACATTTGTGGTTTTTGTGCCGTTGCCCTGCCTTTATTTGCCTTAGCACTGATTATACCCGATTGCTTCGGCGGCGGAGATATCAAGCTGATGGCGGTTTGCGGCTTGGCTTTGGCTTGGCAAAATATTCTTTTAGCTATGTTCATTGCTCTGCTTTTCGGCGGAGCCTTTGCCGTCTATTTGCTGGCAAAGGCTAAGGCTGACCGTAAAAGTCACTTTGCCTTCGGGCCGTTTTTAGCGATCGGCATTATCACAGCCGCGCTTTGCGGACCGCAGCTTATCAGCCTTTATTTATCACTGTTTTTTTAGGAGAAATTATTATGCCCCGTTATCGCTACACAGCTCAAGACATAAAAGGCAACCGTAAAACAGGTATAATCGAAGCCGCCTCCGAAACGGCTTTAATTGCTCATCTGCGCGAACAGCAGCTTTATTTGCTGAGCTATAAAACCAACGCGGCGGCGGGCGGCAGCAGCGCAGGGATGCGTTTAAACGCTAAACAGTTGGCTCAATTTAATTACGAGCTGGGCTCGATGCTTTCTTCGGGAATTTCTTTAATTCGCGCGGTAGAAATTATTTTACGCCGCGACATTCCCAAAAAGCAACGGGCTGCCTACGAGGAAATTTACCGTTCGCTTTTAAACGGTATGGCGCTTTCCGACTCAATGGAAAAGCTTGGCGGTGTCTTCCCCGAGCTGTTGATCAATATGTACCGGGCGGGCGAAGCCAACGGCACCCTTGACCAAACCGCCAACCGCATGGCCGAGCATTACGAAAAAGAGCAAAGGCTTAAATCCAAGCTCAAAAGTGCCTCTACCTATCCGATGATTTTAATGTGCTTAACCATTGCGGTTATGGTACTGATTTTTACTGTTGTGCTGCCCAAATTTCTGGCGCTTTACGGTGATGCACCCTTGCCTGCCATTACGCAGGCGGTAGTCGGTATCAGCATCCTGTTTACCCAGCATACCTTGGGCTTGATTATCGGTATATTGTTAATAATTTTTACGCTGATGAGCATTTACCGTCTGCCCAAGGTTCGCTACAAAGTTGACAAACTCAAGCTAAAGGTTTTTATTATCGGCAAGCTGATGCGCACCGTCTATACCGCCCGCTTTGCCCGCACGCTCTCTTCGCTTTACTCCAGCGGTTTATCAATTTTAACCGCCCTGCAAATCTGCCGCGGCACAATCGGCAACGCCTACATAGCAGCCCAATTTGAAGACTTAATAAAAAATGTCCGCAACGGCTCAGCGCTTTCCGAATCTGTCGAGCAAATTGACGGCTACGACAAAAAGCTTTCGTCAACTATCTTAATCGGCGAGGAATCCGGCCAGCTCGAGCATATGCTGCTGGCCGTGGCCGACTCCTTTGATTACGAATCCGAACAGGCAACGGCCCGCCTTTCCTCTATGCTTGAGCCGATATTGATTATTTTAATGGCATTATTGGTCGGTACGGTAATCTTCTCGGTAATGCTGCCGATTATCCAAATGTACGGCAATATGGGTCTGTAAAAGGAGCTGTTTATGACAACAATTCTCTATATCTCCAATCAAGAAATCCAAACGGTATCCGGCAGCAGCGACGGCAAATCCCTTACCGTAGCCAAATACGCCTCTATGCCGCTGGAAAACGGTTTGATAAAAGGCGGGGCAATTACCGAACCGGAACGCCTTGCCGATTCGCTTACCGACTTTTTTAAAGAGCAGGACATCCAGCGCAAAAATTTACAGATCGTCATTGACTGCGATACGGCCTTAATCCGCATTATGAATGTACCGATCGTCAGCAACAAAAAGCTGCGCCTGCTGATTCGCAACGAAATGGCCGAACAGGCCGAAGGCTCGGGTATCCTGCTTTATGATTACACCGTTTTGCTCCCTAAGCTTGAAGACGGCGGCGGCAAAATCTTAGCCTGTGCAATCGAAAAAGATCTGGTCGCTTCTTATCAGGCACTGTTTAACAGCATCGGCATCAAGCTGGAGGGCATCAATTTGGCTATTGCCACAGCTATCCGTGTTATGCAGGCCATAGCCGATTTGGCTAACAAAACTTATATCCTGGCAATTCTTGATGGAGCCAATATTTTTTCGCTGCTTTTCATCGACGGCAATTATCATTTTTCCAACCGCAGTATTTTGCTGGAAGCACGCGGGAGCTTGGCGGCCGCTACGGAAATTTCCCGCTCTCTTGCCTCGCTTATTCAGTTTTTCGCCACTCAGCGAAACGGACGGCAGCCCTTGTCAAATGCCTACATTTGCGGCCTGCGCGGCGAGGAAACGGACTTTTTGCAGGATATTTCCTCCTCTTTAGGTATCGAAACCGCACTCCTGCCGGCTATTCCCGATATGAAGGGAGCTTTTTCTCAAGAAGGAGCAAGCCATTATTCCGATTATCTGTACTGTATCGGTAATTTATTAAAATAAACCGCCAAGGGAGAATGTCCGTATATGAATGGTTTAAAGCCCAATAAAATAAATTACATAGCGCGGCTCAATCAAGACAGGTACCAATCAGCACAAAGCCTTTACAATAATAAATTTGTACTGGCAATAATTTGCCTTTTAGCTATCATTATCGCTATCGAAGGCTACTTTTTGATAACTATGAGCCTTTTTATTAAACCCAATATTGCCGATATTAAAGCCTTTACCGAGGATCCCGCCAGCATAGCCGAATTTAATCAAGTACAGGCGCTGAATGAACAGCTGCAAACCTTGACCGGTATCCGCGATAACTATCAATTTGCCTTTAAAAACATTAACTCATACCCCGAATTCACCTCCACAGCCTATAATACAATAATTAAAGCCGGCCAAAAAAATAATGTAAACCTGATATATATCAACTATAAAAGGGAAGCGGGCCTGCTGACGATCGAGGGCAGCACAAGTGAGGTTTTAAGCTGCGCCGCCTTTGTCAATAGCCTGCGCCAAAGCAAGGTTTTCGGTCCGGTTTATTATTACGGCTATTCCAGCAAGGGCGAAAATACCGCAGCACAAGCCGGCCCCACCGCCAGCGAACAAAATCAAGCTGCTAATTGGTTAACGACCCTGAGCAGCGCTTTTATACCATCGGTTGCCACAGTCAACGAAATTCTGCAGGCACAACAAATCAACGGCCCGCAACAAACGCTGTTTACCTTTAGTGTTATCTGCACACTTGATCCGCAGGAGGTGCAAGGCAATGAATAAATTTTACGATCTTTCCCCCCGCGAAAAAACATTGCTTTACATACTCTTAATCGTCGCTATAGTTTCCGTCAGCATTTACCTGCTTTTAGTGCCGACCGGCGACAAGCATGCCGTTTTAAAAACAACTCTTGCCGACGAGCAATACAAAGAGCAGGAAATGCGCATGATAATTGAAAGCAGGCCGGCAATAGAAAAAAGCATCGCCAATACAAACAAGCAGATCCAAGCTTACGAAAACAAGCTTTACCCCTTAATGACTAACGAGGAAATTGATAAAGTCGTTACGACCATGTTTTTAAAAAACAACTTAAAACCACTTGATTTACGGCTTGTCGATACCTCGGCACAGGATATACCGGCTTTTTTGGCAGCCGAAGACTCTGCTAAACCGACCTTGATCAGCAATATGATGAAGGCCCAGCTCGAAGTAAAAAATTTGCGCGATTTTGCCGCAATGGCCAGCGGTATCGGTAAAAACCCCTCAATGCGTGTTTTGGATTTTACGACAGCCTATAAATCGAACGGCCTTTACACCGTCGAGATCAGCTTTATAATCTATATGGTCGATAAAACAAACCACAGCCCCGCCCCCGTTTCAGGTTTAAAGGAAGTTGTTGATGAAAATGCTAAGCAGGCTACGCAAACACAATAACGGCTCAGCCATTGCCTGGGCTGTCCTGTCAATGTTGATATTGACTATTCTTGTTGCCGGAGCTTTAGCTATCGGCCTGGCTTATGCGCGCCACAGTATCAACGATATTAACGAAAAACAGGCCTACTTAACTGCCCGCAGCGCCTTAAATGCCATTATCAGCAAAATGGACGGTTACACGGCAGAAGGGCCCATCGGCGCCGTAGAAGCCAATTACGATAATCCGCTGGTGCTTAAATATGTCGGCAACACCCTGACCGTCGATGGCTTTAATTTCCCCGAGTCTATGGGTACAGCCAGCGCGATTATTGAACGCTTAGACAGCGACAGAATAAAAATATTGGTAACCGCTCAAAAAAGCTCTCAAACGGAAAATATCGCGGCGATTTTTAAACGCAGTGTGCAAATCATCGAAAGCACCGTTGAATACACCTCTGCCTCTGCTGTTTTTAAAGATGGCTTTTTTGCGACCACAGCCATGTTTTCTGATAAAGGCAAAATGTATATTACCATTACCGGCGATTTATATATTACGGAGATGCCTAAGCCTCCGAGCCCCGGACAAAAATACTATTTTGTGGGCGGCGACCTTTATACAGACGGCTCTCAAACCTGGGGCGTACATTTTTATGACGATGAGAATCATAAAATCTATCCCCAGGATATTCCCGAGGATATGGATTTAAACTTATATGAGGTCAGCTGGGACGGCAACTACCTGCCAATTACCGGCGCTGCCGGCTGTGACTTAACAGAAAGCTTTAACTCTGCCGACCATAACGATTTTCCCTTTCCCTGGTTTCGCTTGCAGGGCGGCACATACAGCAAGGATATTTTTGTAGCCGACGACAGCACCTATTATATTAAGCTGTCAAACGACTCCACGCTCGATTTTGATTTGCAAAAAACCGGCGGCGAAAATAAGGCGAATGTTTTTGTTTTTATTGATGACGGCTCAACTCTAAATTTAAAAGCGGTTGACCCCGATATAAATTTATATGCTTTAGGTGCAGCGGGCAGCAGCATTAATATTGCCGACGGTGTAACAATGACAGGAGCGCTGACAGGTGCCAATATAACCTTTGAAGGTGATTTTTACATCAACCATTCGCAGCCAAGCTGCGAGATTCCCGTCAGCTATACTCCGCCCGAGGGCAGCGGAGAGGGCGAAGACCCCTCCACAGAGCCTGAGGAGCCCAAAGAAATCCATACCTGGAGCTTCGAATATTATGATAACGACTGATTATTTTAGACAAAAACTTAATAAAAAGGGTATGACCTTAGTTGAGGTAATTGTTGCCGTAGTAATTGTTGCTATTTCGGCCCTGCTTTTGCTGACCTCTTTTTCGGCATCCTTAAACCTCGTCAATCACGGAGATAAAATGAACACCTTAGCCAACGAGGCCTTTGCCCAGGTAGAGCAGCTTGCTGCTGAGGATTATAACAACTCCCTGACCTTTCATGGAGTTGTCGATCATGCTGTAAGCGGCAAATACCTGCAATATAAGGCGGGCGAGGGCTCGGATTTAGGCAATACCGTTACCTTTTATATTTTTGCCGTAGAGCCGTAAGCGGGTGAAATATATGAATTTACCAAAAAGCAAAAAAGGCTTTACCTTGGTTGAAGCTGTCATAGCCATAACCTTGTTGGTAATCATTATTGCTGTTACCACAACCTTAATTTTGTCCTCAATGAATTTGTACGCCAATACAGCAACACAAGACGAAGCCCGCTCACTGGGCAATTATGTCTATAATTATTATTTTAACCAACTATGCTGCGCTAAAGATCTTGAGCTTGTCAGCGACAATAACGGCTACCCCAAGGCTATCGCCATCGCAGACGGAAGGCTGCAATTCCGCAAAGCAGCCGGTGAGGCCTTTAACGAAGTCTTTTCCGAGGATTTTTACCACGGCTGCAGCCTGCATGTTAAGACTTCTGTAACAGCCTATCTATTGACTCTTTCTGTATCCGTTTTACAAAACGAAAAAATTCTTTATACCAAAGAAAGCGCTTTTAAGCTAATCAACCCCGCTGGCGGCAAAGGCTTCCTCAGCGGTACATTAACTGCAGTTGAAAATCCCACTATTTATTACCAAGAATAATCACAGAGGAGCTTTTATGAAAAACATCCAGGCAGTAAAAAATATACCTATCGGCGAGCTGTTAAAAAATTACGGCTACATCACTGAAGAACAACTTAGCGCGGCTTTGGAATATCAAAAACAAAACCGCTCCAAGCGTTTAGGCGATATTTTAATCGAGCTGGGCTTTGTTACCGAATACCAAAAACTGCTGGCTTTAGGGCAAAAACTTGATATCCCTGTCATCAAGCTCAATTCCACAGCCGCCGACCTTAACACTGTAAAAAAAATACCCAAGGCGCTGGCTCTTAAATATAATCTGATTGCCCTTCGTGAGGATCAAGGCTCTTTGGTTGTAGCTATAAACGACCCCTTAAACTTTTTTGCCATCGAAAATATTCGTCAAGCGACTAAAATGCCTTTGGAAATATGCTTGGCTGAAAGCAAGCAAATTTCTGATGCCTTAGAATATTATTATTCCGAATTAGACGCCAAGGAAGCCGCCTCGGTTGCTAAAAACACCATAGCCCCTATCTCTCTTTCTCCCGACATAATTGACGATGCCGCCGGCACTGAGGCTCCCGTCGTCAAGCTTTTAAACAGCCTCTTAACGCGGGGCTACAACACCAATGCCAGCGATATTCATATCGAGCCCTTTGCCGATATAATCAATATACGCGTGCGCGTTGACGGAACGATCGTCGATTATATGACGCTTTCGCCCAATGTTCACCAGCCCTTAATTGCCCGTATAAAAATCCTCTCTAACTTAAATATTGCCGAAAAACGCGTGCCGCAGGACGGCCACTTTCGCACTAACATCGAAGGCGCCGACATCAATGTCCGTGTTTCCTTAATACCGACCATTTACGGAGAAAAGGCCGTTTTAAGACTGCTGTTATTAAACACCAAAATCGACCACAGCAATTCCTTCGGCATGCTGTCGCAAAACTACCAAAAAATGCTGCAGGCTCTGCAATCACCTCACGGGATTGTCTATCTGACAGGGCCTACCGGTTCGGGAAAAACCACCACCTTATATATGATTTTGGAATATCTTGCCAACCGTAATGTCAACATTGTCACAGTGGAGGATCCCGTCGAACGCAATCTGGCCAGAATCAGCCAGGTACAGGTCAACCCGGCTGCGGGCCTGACCTTTGAAAGCGGCCTGCGCTCAATTTTGCGCCAAGACCCCGATATTATCATGGTCGGCGAAACCCGCGACGCCGAAACCGCCTCAATTTCCGTACGCGCGGCAATTACCGGCCACCTGGTCTTATCCACACTGCACACCAACGATGCCGCATCTTCGATTATCCGCCTGATAGATATGGGGATACCCTCCTATATAATTGCCAGCTCTCTTGTGGCTATTGTCGCCCAGAGGCTGGTTCGCAAGGTCTGCGACAACTGTGCCTACGAATATGAACCGGACGAAACCGAACGCCTGGCCTTAGGAGTGCCCGTAGAAAAGCTGCGCCGCGGCAAGGGCTGCCATATTTGCAATAATACCGGCTACAAAGGGCGCATGGCCGTCCACGAAATACTCTTGATCGACTTTAAGCTCCGCAATATGATTACAGCCAGAGCCTCTAACGAAGAGATTTTTGAATATGCAAAGCAACAGGGTATGACTACCCTGCGCCAAGCAGCCATTGATTTGGTCTTAAACGGCACGACCACTGTTGAAGAATTGCTGAAAACCGCATACTATGAAGGTGCGTAATAATAAAGGAGGTACAAATGGCTCTTACCGACAAGTATATTCTTTTTGCAATCGCAAACAGCTGCTCCGATATTCATCTGACCGAGGGCAGAGTGGCCTCTTACCGCCAACACGGTTCTTTAATTACGCCTGACGGTGATATTGTGACCCGCGAGGAAATATTATCATTATGTAATGAAGAACAAATTGCCAAATTAAACCAAGGTCTGGATTTGGACTTTGCCACCGCTACCGCCGACCGCCGCCAAAGAGTAAATGTTTACCACGAACAAGAGCGGCTCTGCGTAGCCATTCGCCTGTTAAACGAGACAATCCCCACCTTAGAGCAATTAGGTCTGCCGGAGGTGCTTAAAACCTTAGCCGCCGAGCCGCGCGGCCTGATTTTGGTTACGGGGCCGACAGGCTCGGGTAAATCGACCACCTTAGCCGCTATGATCGACTACATCGGCCGCAGCCGCCGCTGCCATATTTTAACTGCCGAGGACCCCATCGAGTATGTTTACGGTGAAAACCCCTCCTTAATTCACCAAAGAGAGGTCGGCCGCGATGTCACCTCCTTTGCCGATGCTTTGCGTTCGGCTCTGCGCGAGGATCCCGATGTGATCTTAGTCGGCGAAATGCGCGACTTTGAGACCATCTCCGCCGCCGTCACCGCCGCCGAAACAGGGCATTTGGTCTTATCAACCCTGCACACTACCGGCGCGGCCCGCACCGTTGACCGTATTATCGATGTTTTTCCGCCCCATTCGCAGGGGCAAATCCGTACTCAATTAGCCGGAGTTATTAAGGGAGTTATTACCCAGCAGCTGCTGCCGCTGGCTCCGACTGCGGGCAAAAAGGGCCGGATCGCCGCCACAGAAATTATGATAGCCACCGACGCGGTCTGCAATTTGATACGCGAAGGAAAAGGACACCAGCTTAATACCGTCATTCAGTCCGGCGCCGGCTTGGGTATGCACACCCTAGACGGCTGTATGGCCCGCTTTGTTAAAGAAGGAAAAATAACTCAAGAAACAGCCTTAAAACATTCCTCCAACCCACAGGAGCTAAAGAACTTGCTGCGTTAAAGGTTGTGATGATTATAATTAAACGACACAAAAACTCAGGTATGACGATGACTGAAATCATCGTCATCATGGTTATTATAGCTGTTTTGGCGGCATTTATCATACCGGCTTACACTGCATATATTGATAAAGCCGGCCAAAAGGCCTGCCAAATTAACCGCAGTTTTTTGCTCAACCACTATCATTATTACAAAAAACTAAAACCGGAGGCCGGCTATAATGACTTTATTGCCGCCGAAAATTTTGGCGGAGATGTTACCTGCCCTGCGGGAGGAGTATATAAATACGATATTGATCCTGCCACAGGCAAAGAACGAATTAAATGCAGCGTACATGGAGGCCATTTTTATAACTTCTATTTTACAACAAAGCAAAATAACCTGGCAATCAGTGCCAAAAGCAGTTATGCTGCCTTTATAGACTATTATGAATACGCTGTTGCCAACGGCTTGACCGATAAAAGCATTGCCTCTCTTACTTATAATATGGGCTTAAAAAAAGCCAACGGCGACACAAACGAAACAGACCAGGCCATTAAGTTCTGGAACGGAGTAATGGCCGCGGCCGGCTTATCTATGACGGATTTAAACAAAATTTCCGACAGTAAATTTTTTGCGGTTTACAACGAGGAAGGTCAAAGAACCAATGAGGTCAACGCCGTCTTTTACAAAATCGGCGGCAAAAGTGTTATGTATTTTGCAGCTACCGGCAGCCGCCCCGAAGCCTATTATATCTCAAATAAAAACTGGACGGATTACCCGAGCGGCATTGACAGATTTGACCGCCTGAGGCCGCTTAACCCTGACGGAACATTAATGGAAGGATTTGAGCAATATACTCCCTAATACAAAAGCAAGGCCGCCCAAACGGACGGCCTTTTTATGTTAAATTATTAATCTTCCCACTCCGTTAATCACCGCACAGACAACGCAGCCTGTCATAAGCGGTATGATAATTGATATTAAAGCCCATTTTAAGCTGCCGGTTTCTTTTTTTATTGTCAGTACAGTTGTGCCGCAAGGAAAATGCAGCAAGCAAAAGACCATCGTACAAAGGGCGGTCAATCCCGTCCAGCCGTTGGCTACCAATAAATCGCGCAAGGTTGTTAAATTTTCTATCTCCACAATCCCGCCCAACTGTAAATAATTCATAATTACCAGCGGTAAAAAGATTTCGTTAGCGGGAAAGGCCAAAATAAAGGCCAGCAAGATTGCCCCGTCTAAACCTAAAAAGCGGCCCAAGGGGCTAAAAAAGTCGGTTAAAACAGCAAGCAGGCTGACTCCCTCGCCAACGCTGATATTTGCCAGCAGCCAGATAAGCACACCGGCCGGCGCTGCCACCTTAACCGCCCTTGCCAAAACAAAAATCGTTCTGTCCAGCAAAGATCGCACCACAACCGTGCCTATTTGCGGCTTGCGATAAGGCGGCAGCTCCAGGGTTACCGACGAGGGTAGGCCTTTAAGCAGGGTTTTTGACAAAATTTTACTGATGATTAAGGTCATCAGTACGGCAAAAACCACCAAAGCCGTCAACAGCAGGCCTGCCAGCAGGCTGCGGCAAATACCGCTGAACGCTGTCACACAAAACATCGAAATAATTGCGATTAATGTAGGAAAACGCCCGTTACAGGGCACAAAGCTATTGGTCAGCATGGCAATCAGCTTTTCACGCGGGGATTGAATAATCCGGCAGCCGATTACTCCGCAGGCATTGCAGCCAAAGCCCATACACATGGTCAGGCTTTGTTTGCCGCAGGCACAGGCACGCTTAAAGCAGTTATCCAAATTAAAAGCCACCCGCGGCAGATAGCCGCTGTCCTCCAGCAAAGTAAACAGAGGAAAGAAAATCGCCATCGGCGGCAACATAACCGCTATAACCCAACCCAAGGTTCTTAGTAAACCTTCGGTAAGTAAAGAAACAAGCGCCGTCGGCAGACCAATATCCAGCAACAAGGGCTTTGCCGCAGCCTCTAGGTTGATAAACAAAACAGAAAGCATGCTTGACGGATAATTAGCTCCGGCAATCGTGATCCAAAAAACCAGCGCCAGTAACAGCAGCATTATCGGCACAGCCGTCCACTTGCCCATAAAAAAATGGTCCAAGCGGCGGTCAAAATTCGTATAATCCTTTTTACCAAAAACCAGACAGCGGGCGCAGATTTGCTCAACCAGGGCATAACGCTGTTTAGCATCGGAGGCCGGCCCTTGCAGGTCCTGCTCAAGCGTTCCGCCATCTGTACACACCCCGGCAACCTTCTTTTTTAATTGCTCAAGACCCCTGCCCTTGCGGGCATTTGTGCCAACCACTGGTACGCCCAGCTGCTCGGATAGCTTGTCAATATCGATTTTAATCCTTTTCTTTCTGGCTTCATCCAATAAATTAAGACAAACAACAACAGGTATTTTTAAAGTCAATATCTGTAAAACCAAGCTTAAATTACGCTCTAAGGCCGTGGCGTCCGCTACCACCACAACGGCGTCAACATCTTCGCTTAATAAGAACTGCCGCGCAGCTTCCTCGTCGGCGGAAATAGCCTCTAAGGAGTAGATCCCCGGCAAATCTATTGCTTTATAGCTCTGCCCCGCAAAACTGTAATTGCCGCTGGCTGCCGTAACCGTTTTGCCCGCCCAATTACCCGTATGCTGTCTAAGCCCTGTTAAAGCATTAAAAACAGTCGATTTGCCGACATTGGGGTTGCCTACCAAAGCCACAATGTATTCGGGCTTGCCTTTGCACAGCGTCATTATACAACACCTCCGCTTGCAATATATGTCATAGCAGCTTTTCCCGTGCAATAAAAAAGAGCCGAAAGGCTCTTTTGTTTGTTTTTTAGACCTCTACCAATATTTGCCGCGCCTGTTCGCTGCGCAAGGCAATCACCGTACCGCGAAAATAATAAGCTGTCGGATCACCGGAGCGGCTTTTTTGTACGGCCTCAACCTTAGTACCCGTAACCAAGCCCAAATCTTCCAGACGCCTTTTTACCTCCTCATCGGCAAACAAAGTTTTTACACAGGCGCATTTACCTTGCGGCAGCTTATTTAAAGTAAGATAAGCCTTCCCCATATTTAGCCTCCTACAACTATATATCAGGCAGTTTATGCAAAAAGCAGGCCGTCGGTTACTGATTTTACATAATCTTTACAATAAGCGGGTTTTGTACTTTACAATAATTTTTTATTATATAAGCATAAAACAACATTACAATGCAAATATAAACAAAAAAGGAGTAATGAAAAATGAAAAAATTTGTTGCCTTATTTTTATGCACGGCTCTAGGGTTAACGGCCTTGACGGCTTGCGGAGGCCAAACAGCCCCTGATACCGACAACCCCATTACCGTTATTTCCCGTGAGGAAGGCTCAGGCACCCGCGGCGCCTTCGTAGAACTGTTTAAGATTGAACAGAAAAACGAAGCCGGCGAAAAAATCGACCACACCTACATCGGCGCCGACATTACCAACAGCACCTCGGTTATGATGACCTCTGTCGCCTCCAACGCCAACGCTATCGGTTATATATCTTTAGGTTCATTAAACGATACCGTTAAGGCCTTAGACATCGACGGAGCAGCCGCCACGGTTGAGAACATTAAAAACGACAGCTACAAAATCGCCCGCCCCTTTAATGTGGCCACCAAGGGCGAGGTTAAGCCCCAGGTTGAAGACTTTTTAAACTACATCGCCTCCGATGCCGGCGCCAAGGTTATTGAAGAAGCCGGTTATATCGCGGTAACAAACGGCCAGTACACCTCCGCCCGTCCTTCTGGCAAAATCGTTATAGCCGGCTCCTCCTCGGTGTCGCCCTTAATGACTAAGCTTAAAGAAGCCTACGCGGCCATCAACCCCGCTTTAACCATCGAAATACAAACCAGCGACTCCACAACCGGTATCAACTCTCTGCTTGACGGCATCTGCGACTTGGGTATGGCCTCCCGCGGGCTCAAGGACAGCGAACTTGCAAAAGGCGCCAAGGGCATAGTTATCGCCATGGACGGTATCGCCGTAATTGTCAACAACGAAAACGCTTGCCAGGGCCTGACCTCCGAAGAAGTACAAAAGATCTTTATGGGAGAGATCACTAAATGGAACGAGCTCGGAAAATAAAACACTTTAATCAAGAAAAGGCGATGCGGCTGGTATTTTTACTGGCCGCATCAACCTCGGTTTTGGCGGTAGCGCTGATTTGCATCTTTCTCTTCGCCGGCGGCCTGCCGACAATCGCGCAAATCGGTGTTAAGGAGTTTTTAACAGGCACCGAGTGGAAGCCGACCAACAACATTTACGGAATATTACCGATGATTGCCGGCAGTGTCGCGGTCACACTGGGAGCTATTGTGATTGGCGTACCCATCGGCATTTTTTGCGCCGCTTTTTTAGCGTATTTTTGTCCTGCTAAGCTCTACGGCCTGCTCAAGCCCGCTGTTGAGCTGCTGGCCGGTATTCCCTCTGTTGTCTATGGTTTTTTCGGTATTGTAGTTATCGTACCTATTATCCGCAGCCTTTTCGGAGTCAGCGGCACCAGCTTACTGGCCGCCTCTATACTTTTGGGCATTATGATTTTACCGACTATTATCGGCATCAGCGAAGCCGCCCTGCGCGCCGTACCTCAAAGCTATTACGAGGGAGCCTTGGCTTTGGGGGCCTCTCATGAACGCAGCGTTTTTTTAAGCGTTTTGCCTGCCGCAAAATCAGGGATTGCCGCCGCTATTGTCTTGGGCTTAGGCCGCGCTATCGGCGAAACTATGGCCGTAGTGATGGTAGCGGGCAATCAGCCGTGGCTGCCTCAAGGTATTTTACTGGGCGTACGCACCTTAACCGCCAATATAGTATTAGAAATGGGTTATGCCGCCGACCTGCACCGCCAAGCCTTGATTGCCACCGCCGTCGTTTTATTTATTTTTATTCTGCTGATCAACCTGACATTTTCTATTCTCAAAAGGAGGGCCGGCCAATGAAGGGCGATCTGTTATCCCCGTTTTTTCGCTGGGCGGTCCGCTTGGCAGCCGCAATAACCGGCGGCTTGGTGCTGCTGATTATCGGTTACATTTTGATTAAGGGCATTCCGCACCTTACCCCCTCTTTGTTTGCCTGGCAATCAACCTCGGAAAACGCTTCCGTTATGCCTTCTATAATTAACACGCTGATTATGACCGCTTTGGCTTTAATCATTGCCACGCCGCTGGGTATCGGTTCGGCTGTCTATTTGGTGGAATATGCCAAACGCGGCAACAAAGCGGTTGAGCTGATTCGCCTGACCACCGAAACCCTGGCGGGGATCCCTTCCATTGTTTACGGCTTGTTCGGCTATTTATTCTTTGTTATTGCCTTAGGCTGGAACTATTCTCTCTTATCGGGCGCCTTTACCCTGGCGATCATGATTTTGCCTTTGGTTATTCGCACTACGGAGGAGGCCTTAAAATCTGTTCCCGACAGCTACCGCGAGGGCAGCTTTGGACTGGGAGCAGGCCGCCTGCGCACGGTATTTAAAATTGTTCTGCCCTCCGCCGTTCCGGGGATCCTGGCGGGCGTGATACTCTCCGTCGGCCGAATCGTCGGCGAAACAGCCGCCTTGATTTATACGGCAGGCACGATCGCCGCTTTGCCGCAAAACCTCTTGTCCTCGGGCAGCACCTTGTCAGTCCATATGTATGTGCTGGCCAGCGAGGGCCTTTATCTTGACCAGGCCTATTCTACCGCTGTTGTTCTGCTGGTAATCGTACTTTTAATAAATTTTGCCGCCTCGGCCCTTGCCAAAAGATTTGCGAAAGGATCATAAAAATGGATAAAGTAACTATCAAGAACCTTTGCCTAAAATACGGTGACTTTACCGCTTTAAAAGATATTAACTTAAAGATACCCGAAAAGCAAATCACGGCCTTTATCGGGCCTTCCGGCTGCGGCAAATCCAGCTTGTTAAAAACCTTGAACCGCATGAACGATTTAATTGAGGACTGCACAATTAAAGGAGAAATTCTGCTTGACAACGAAAATATATATCAGGATATAGATGTCAACCTCCTGCGCAAACGCGTTGGTATGGTTTTTCAAAAGCCCAATCCTTT
>JAQVWQ010000031.1 GCA_028709615.1 Clostridia bacterium
CGGCCGGACATTTTGGCTACCTTTAAACCTGCGGCAGCCAAAACGGGTGCGATAATCAAGGTGGTTTTATCGCCGACACCGCCTGTGGAGTGCTTATCAACCTTAATACCCTGAATTTGACTTAAGTTCAGTACCTCTCCCGAGTGCATCATTTCCCAAGTCAAAGCGGCGGTTTCTTGCTTATTGAGGCCGCGAATAAAAATTGCCATCAGTAAAGCGGCTGATTGGTAATCGGCCACCTCACCGCTGACCGCTCCTTTAACCCAATATTTAATCTCTTCGCCTGACAGTTCGCCGCCATCTCTTTTGTTTTTAATGATTTGATAAATATTCATAAGCCCAAAAACCTCTTTTTTTAGTCCATCTGCCGTACAAACTCTCTTAAAAGTAAAGTAAAATCGTCAAAGGCAGCTGCGGCGGCTTCCATGACCTCTTGGTGATTAAGCGTTTTTTCCGTAACGCCTGCCGCTGCGTTAGTGATGCAGGACAGCCCCAAAACACGCATACCGCCATGACGGGCAACAATAACCTCGGGTACGGTTGACATTCCGACCGCATCAACACCGATTTTTTCGTAGAAGCGCACTTCGGCAGGGGTTTCGTAACTGGGGCCGCAGCAATAAGCATAAACACCCTCAACCAAATCAATTTTGTTTTCTTCCGCTACCTGGCGGGCTAAATTGCGATAGCCCTGATCGTAAGCTTCACTCAAATCAGGAAAACGCACGCCAAAATCGCTTAAATTAGCCCCGCGCAGGGGGTTGATCCCCATAGTGTTAATATGATCGCAAATCAGCATCAGCTGGCCGGGGTGAAAGCTTTTATTGACTCCGCCGGCGGCATTGGTAACAATTAAACGGGGAATACCCAGCTGCTGCATCACACGAATCGGCAGAGTCACCTGAGCCATTTCGTGACCCTCGTAATAATGAAAACGGCCCTCCATCATCAATACTTTTTTGCCGCTTAACACCCCGGCGCTCAGTCTGCCGGCGTGACCTTGTACGGTAGAGCCGCAGAAATGGGGTATTTTTTCATACGAAAGTGATTTTCTGCCCTGCAGCTTTTCAGCAAACTTACCCAAGCCGCTGCCAAGAATAATCGCCAAATCAAAATCCCTGCCTAATTCTTTTTCGACAGCTCCCGTCGCTTCGTTGATTTTTATCTGCACAGCATTTTTTTCCGTCATTATTAACCCCTCCATATATCATTTAAAAAGCTTTCTCCCGCAGGCAGTTTTTCTACGGATAAATATTCGGCCACCGTCGCCCCCAAATCGGCAAAGCTTGCTCTTTCACCGTATTTACCGCATTTTATCCCCTGTCCGTAAACCAATAAGGGCACATTTTCACGGCTATGGTCGGTACCGGATGTTGAAGGGTCATTACCGTGGTCGGCGGTAATAAACATAATATCCTTCTTACCTAAAGCGGCAATAATTTGCGGCAGTATGGCATCAAAATCCTGCAAGGCCTGCGCGTAACCCTCAATGTTGTTGCGATGTCCGTAGAGCATATCAAAATCCACAAAATTATCAAAAATCAAACCGTTCTTATTCATAGCCAAGGCCTTAAACAGACCTTGCGCCGATTGGCTGTTATTGTGAGCCTCGACAATATCTGTAATGCCCTCGCCCGCAAAAATATCGGTGATTTTGCCGATAGCAATCACCGACTGCCCGGCGGCCTTGACCTTTTCCAAAAGGTTCGCTTGCGGTGGCTGCAAAGAAAAATCGCGGCGGTTTTCCGTTCGCGTAAAGCCTTCGGCAGCGTTGCCGATAAAGGGTCTGGCTATTACGCGGCCCACGCCGTGTTCACCCTGCAATATCTCCCGCGCCTGAAGGCAGTACTGATAAAGCTCTTGAGGAGGAACAAGTTCCTCATGGGCGGCAATCTGAAAAACGCTGTCGGCGGATGTATAACAAATCAGTTTGCCTGTTTGCAAATGCTCCGCGCCCAGCTTCTGAATGATTGCGGTACCGCTGGCTACGCAGTTGCCCAATACCCCCCTTCCGGTCGCCTTAGTAAAGCGCTCCAGTACCTCGGCAGGAAAACCGTTTGGATAAGTCGGCAAGGGTTTTTTCATAATTATACCGGCTATCTCCCAATGGCCGATTGTCGTATCCTTGCCTACCGACTTTGGCCGCATTTTCATTACAGCAGCCTGCGGAAAATCCACAGGCGGTACTGTCGGTAATTTTACCAGATTGCCCAAGCCCAACAGCTGTAAATTTGGTAAGGCCAACGGAAAAGCTTCACCAATATGCCCCAGCGTATTACTGCCGCAATCGCCGAAAGCCGCAGCATCGGCAGCCTCTCCGATACCAACGCTGTCTAAAACAATAATTAGAGCCCTTTTCATCGTTAGTCCTCCTTGGGTGGATTTTGACGAAGCTTAGCACGCGGATGTGCTGAATTATATACGCTCCTGAGATGACTGTTTGTGATATGAGTGTATAATTGGGTAGTAGAAATATCAGCGTGTCCTAAAAACTCTTGAACCACACGCAAATCCGCCCCATTTTCCAACAAATGAGTGGCTACGGAATGGCGTAAGGTATGGGGAGTAATATCGTATTTTAAAGTTTTGCCGTAAGCTTTAATAATCTGCCAAAAACCTTGCCGGGTTAAGGCTTTACCATGAAAATTTAAAAACAGCTCGGGGGTTTTTTGCGCTTTTAGCAATTTACCCCGCCCTTCTTGCTCATATGCTTTTAAAGCGGCCAAGGCCGTCTTGCCAAATGGCACGATTCTTTCTTTACCGCCTTTACCAAAACAGCGAATGAATTTTAATTCGTGGTTTATATCAGATATTTTTAGATTTAAAAGCTCTGATACCCTTAAACCGGAAGCGTAAAGCAGCTCCAGCATCGCCTTATCGCGCAACCCCAAGGGAGTTGCTAAATCAGGCAGGCTCAAAAGCTGCTCGACCTGCTCGGGCAGCATTACTTGCGGAAGCTTACAGGCGCGTTTCGGTCTGGAAAGATTTTGTGTAGGATCTGCAGCAATATACTCTTCTGTTAATAAAAATTTAAAAAAAGAGCTGATTGCCGCAAAATAACGATTGCGGCTGGCTTCAGCCTTACCTTTATTCAACTGCAGTTGCAAAAAATCCAAAACCATTTCCGCCGTAATGTCGGACGGTTTTTTTGCTCCCCAGCTGCGGCAGCAAGACAAAAAATCCGTCAGATCAAAACGATAACTGACCAGAGTATTATTGGAAAAACCGCGCTCGACTGCGGCAAAATCCAAATAATCCTCTAAAGCCCATGCCAGATCGTCCTTTGGGGGTTTTTGCAAGTTCTTAGCCATAAAGATATTATTCAACGGAAGCTAAACAAATCCTCTAAAAAATCAGTTTACTTGCGGCAACTCCTCAGGCTCCCCGCCGCTTTCTCCCATTACGCGCATCGGCTCTCCGGGAGCCCCCGAAAAATTACCTATACCTTGCCCCGAAACCATTATACTATATACAGAAGACAGCCCCAACGATAAAACCGTTAGGAGCAATAAAACAGCGGCCAAAAGACGCAATTTTTGCTTTGTTTTTGTCACGGTTATTAAGATCATTTTTACACCCCTCCATTATTTAAAAGTTTAAAAATATTTGCAAAAACAAGGGCGATAAATAGCCTTGCCAAAAAGCTGCGGCTAAAACAGCCGCAAAAAGAATTACAAAACGCAAACTGTAAGATAACAATACCGAAGCTCCGCAATTTCCTCCTGTTAGCAGGCTCAAAGAAAACGCGATAGCAGACTTTGAAGCCAGCAAAAATACGGGAATTAAAATAGCCGCCTGCGGCAGTACCAATAAAAAGGCCAATACAAACCCTCGTAAAGCCCCTGCCAAATACAAAAATGCCAGCAAGTAACCCAAAGAATAGCCTTTATAAAACAAAGCGGCACAGATGATAGGTGTACCAAACATGCTTGCTCCGACAAAAAAGATTATAAACAGCAGCAAGCCGTTAAAAACAAACGCCCGCCAAAACTGAGCAAAATAATCGCCGCTCTCCCAGGCCCCCTTCTCCAAGAGACCGCCCAATGCCTCGCGCAGGCTCTCGGCTTCTGTTAAAGGCACAGACAGCAACCCCCCAAAGCCCATAACCGCGCCGACAACAAACAAGGCCAGTAATAGTAATAAATATATCGCTTCGGTACGCAGATAACTGCCTGCCCTAGTCAGCAAACCCTTCATCAGTAAATTATCTTTCCCTTCTTTATTCTTGTTGTAATTTATGCTGACAAAATGGCCCGTATGCCAACGAATAAAAAACCTCCTTACAGCATAAGCTATTACCGTAAGGAGGTCTGTCCTATGGAGTTATATTTTAAACGCAATTCAATGATGTTGATCGGTAAGCCGGCGGAGCTGCGCAGCTATTTAGACGAGGTATGCAGAAAATACAACACGCTAAACGATTTAATTAAAGCCCACCTAAATTAAAGCCACTCCAAATGTCAGCGGGATTAACCCCAAAAATTTGCACCACCTCAAAAAGTGGTGAATTGGCGATATCCTGCGGGGCAACAAGCCAGCCGCCAATATCGCAATCATAACCAAAATGATAAAACGCCTGCCAAATAAAAAGCGAGCACTGCGTAGATGACAAATTTTTTTCGTTATATTTATCGGGGAAACCTGCATAAGGCTGCCAAATCAGCCCCATTAGATAATCCTTTGCCCATGCAGCGATTTCGCTGCGCTGCTCAGCATCGGCATTATTTAACCGCAGTTGAATAAAGGTCGGATATGTCTGCCAATGCCGCACCCTATACAAAGCTGCGGAATAACCGATCATTGGAGCCTCCATCACGAAACCGTTTTTGCTGTCGGTAATTAAGCCTCCGTGTCCGTGCCGCCAAAACAGCGTATGTGTGGATTTAGTCAGTAAAATATCGCCGTCCTGCAGATCGGCAATTTTAAAACCGCTGATTACCTCGCCTTTTTCATTATACAAATGCTCTTCACCTGTCACCCAATAAGAGGCCTGCATATCAACATTTAAGCCCTTGCATTTTATAATCGGTTGACGATAAAAATCGTTTTGATAAGTTATCAGCTGCACAACCGGTTCTGCAGATTCGGCAAATATCTTTTCTACGGCAGGCTTTCCCAGCCCCGTTTGCCGGAAAATCAGCTGATAATCCTCTTCTGTAAGCAGCTCCTTATCTGCCAAATAAGTTAAATCGCTTTGCTCGTCAACGGGAGAAAAATATGCGTCACCCTCCAAGCTTCGTGAAGAAATCAGCAAGGCAACAAAAAGCAAGAGAATAACGAGCAAAAAAATGCTCGTTTTTTTATGTTTACGATAAAATTTCATACATAGTGTTTCCCCGCCTTTTTGCTGTTTCCTGCCGTATTTTTACAATTTTTCCTTTAAAATCAATAAACCCCGTTTTTCGGTTCGGGAAACCTGCGCTTGAGAAATGCCCAATTCTTCAGCTACCTCCATTTGCGTTTTATCGCAAAAATAGCGTAAAAACATTACCTGTTTTTCTTGCTTAGGCAGAATGGATATAGCCTCATGCAAAGCCAGATATTCTAAATTTCGCTGCGGATCGGAACGCTCATCGGCTAACATGCCTTCTAAAACCAATTCCTCGCCGCCGACAGGCTCGCTTAGAGATAAGGCTGTTTTTCGCAGCTCCAAAGCAGGCAGAATTTGCTCTACACTAAGGCCTAAATCTACCGCCAGCTGCTCTAAAGTCGGCTCCTCCCCGTTTGCCAAACGCAGCCGTTCGGCACTTGATGCGACCTTTGCCGACAGCTCACGCATACTTCGCGCGGCCTTGACCGCGTTATCATCTCGTAAATGTCTTCTGATTTCTCCCATAATCAATGGTACGGCATATGTAGAAAAACAAACATTATAGCTAAAATCAAAGCGGTCGATCGCCTTTAATAAACCGATACAACCAACCTGAAATAAATCTTCTCTTTCACGGCCGTTAGCGGCAACAAAACGGCTTGCCACAGCGGCCACCAATCGGATATTCCCTTCCACCAGACGGACGCGCGCCTCTTGATTACCGGCTCTCAGCAGGCCTAACAGCTCCTTGGTTTCTTGATCGCTTAATACGCTCGCCCGCCCGCTTTCACTGCTCATCTGCTAAGCCGCCGGCAGCGGCCTCGCCAAAAAGTTTTTCCATATAAACAATTGTACCCTCTCCGACTGTCGAGCTTACCTCCAGCCTGTCAGTCATGGCCTGCATAAACGAAAAACCCAGGCCCATGCTTTCATCGTTGTCGGAAACTCCCGGTTCTAAAGCGCGGCGAATATCGGCGATACCGCAGCCGAAATCTTCTATTTTAACCGCTAAAAACATTCTATCGAGCCTGACGGTCATTATTATCAGCCCTATTTCTGCTCCCGGATAAGCATGAATAACTGCATTGGTAACCGCTTCGGATACTGCCAGTTTGATCTCCTCTAGCTCACTTAAGCGCACATCAACCTGGGCAACAACAGCTGCAATCAGGGATCTGGCTATTGCCACATTATCTGCCTTGCTTTTAAACTCTAGCTTGATTTCATTTACTCCGCTCATTTTTATGCTCCTTCCGCCTTGTTTACTTCGATAATTCGCGTTATCCCCGATAGCTGCAATAAATTATAGACATTGTCTTTTGCACCGCGAATTTCCACCTTGCCGCCGATAGCCGCCAGTTCTCGATGCCTGGCCAAAATTACGCCTAAACCGGAGCTGTCAATAAAGTCCAATTGCGAAAAATCAAAAATCAAATTTCTTATATGCGTTGTTTTCAGCTTGCATACCAAATCCGATCGCAAGCTGTCGCAACCATGTAAATCCAAATCTCCCCGAAGACAGCAAAGCAAGCCCTCGGGCTTTTGTTTAAACGAGTATTCCATTACCATTTGCTTCACTCCGCCAATATCATTTTACAAATAATTCGGCGCTCTAACAGGCATTTCCTGCCACGAAAAACCACGAAGAATAGCGAATTAATATACAAACAGGGTGCAGGTAAAAGTCTGCACCCTGATCAGCCATACCTGTATAAAAAAACTAGAAATACAAGCCTGCCGCTGCCAAAGTCTTTTTAAAGGTAGTCAACAAACCGCATTTTTCCACAGCTGCAGCCGTTACCAAAGGGTACCTGTGCATTTCTTTTTCCCCCTGATAAACGATCAATTCACCCGCGTTTTTTCCTGCTTCACAAGGTGCAAGCAGCCGCTTGTTGACGGTATAGCGCAAGGACAGTTCTTTTTGCTCTCCCTTGCGCTGCAAAACCCGCACAGGCTCAGACAGCATCAGATCAACTGAATTTAAAACACCTTTTTCGATCGGGATATTGGTAATTACCGCACCTTGGGGATATAAATCTTCCCATGAAAAAAGATTAAAACCGTAATTAAGCAGCTTCATACTTTCTGTGTAATGCCCGTTGCGCTCCGTTGCCCCCAGCACAACGCTGATTAAACGCAAGCCGTCGCGTTCGGCTGTTGCCGCAAGGTTTCTTCCTGCTTTGTCTGTATAACCTGTTTTTAGTCCGTCCGTTCCGTCATACCATTTTAACAAACGGTTAGTGTTCCAGAGTTTTAACGGCTTGGGGTCCGGCCTAAAATCATATTCATAAATTTCAGTAAACTCCAGCAGCTTTGGAACTTTAACGGCATAGCAGGCCAAAATCGCTAAATCTGCTGCCGTTGTATAGTGCTCATCGTCGTGCAGACCATGTGGGTTGCAAAAATGCGTACCCGCCATACCCAGCTCCGCAGCCTTATCATTCATTTTTTGCACAAAGCCTTGACAGCTGCCGCTCAAAAATTCCGCCACGGCATAAGAGGCATCGTTACCGCTGCCGACGGCTACGGCTATCAGCATCTCCTCTAAACTGCGCTGCTCGCCTTCAAATAAATAAACCTGCGAACCGCCCATAGAAGCTGCTTCCTTGCTTGTCGTTACTACATCAGTCAATTCCGCATCGCCATTTTCGATCGCTTCGCAAGCCAAAACTAAAGTCATCAGCTTGGTAACACTGGCGGGATAATGCTTTTCATCAGCATTTTTTTTATATAATATATCCCCGCTTTGCGCTTCTAACAAAATACAAGCCGGAGCGTTAATATTTAAAGCAGTATTTTCTGTTTGTTCTGCCCCTGCCTGAGCGGGAGCCAACAAAATGCAGCCCGCAACCACAAACGCCGTTAATATTTTTTTCATCATTTAACACTCCCTTCCCAAGCATATCTATGCCTTTTTTATACCAAAAATGCCCGCTATTTTAGATAAATACAAATTGATTAATTATAATAAAAAAACCGCCAAAGCTTTTTTCTTTGACGATTTTTGTTTTACCGGAATCAATATTATTTGTTTACTTAGTTGCTTTTAACTCATAACCAATTCTTTGAGCTGTTTGCTCTATCTCCCAAGCCACTCTTTCAGCATCGATTGTCGGATAATCGCCGTCCTCAAACAGCACTTTACCGTCAACCATCGTCAGGCAAACATCTGTGCCGCAAGCTGCATAAAGCAGATTTGCCAAAATATCCGTCTGTGGGCGCCAGTAAATTTGGCTCATATCAATAACTGTCAAATCGGCCTTGGCGCCTGTTGCGATAATTCCGCTTTCTGTCCTCATCTGAGCCAAGGCTCCTGCGCGTGTAGCCATCGCAAGCACCTGCGCAGGATTAAAAAGACTCCCGGTGCTTTTCAAACCGTTTTGCAGCAGGGCAAAAACCTTCATTTCTTCCAACATATTTAAGTTGTTGTTGCTGGCCACGCCATCGGTGGCAATCGCCAGATTGATACCCATATCCAGCAGCTTATGAGCGTTGCAGATACCTGAACCCAGCTTTAAGTTGCTTTTGGGACAGGAGGCAACCGAAACGCCGTTAGCGCGCAAAATCTCAAAATCCTCTCCCTCGAGCCAAATACAATGAGCGGCGGTAGCGGGACGGGCAAAAAAGCCGCAATCGCGGAAGTACTGTGCAGGCGTTTTTCCCGCATGGCGCTGTTTGCATTCATTATGCTCTTTTGCTGTTTCAGAAAGATGCAAATGCACCAAACATTCTTTTTTTTGCGCATACTCGGCGGCCTGGCGGACAATTTTTTCGGTAGAGGTATATTCGGCATGAACGGAGCAGGCAATTCGCACCCGTCCGCCTTCTGCGCCGTCATAAGTTTTTAACAAATAATCAAGCAAGGTAAACTGAGGCAAATGCGTTAAATTGCTGTTATCAAAACATAGCAGGTCAACGCCGATATTAGCCTTTATACCCGAGCCAATTACCGCCCTTACAATGGCCTCGTTGCGCGAATACATATCAGAGCAGGAAGCTATGCCAAAGCGCAGAGCCTCGGTAATGCCTGCCAAGGCGCCCCAAAATATATCCTCATCGCTTAAACGCGCCTCAAAAGGGAAAATACGCGTTTGCAGCCACTCATGCAAGGGCAGGTTTTCGCCAAAACCACGCAAGGGAGCCATAGTTAAATGGCTGTGCACATTAAAAAAGGCCGGTAAAAGCAGTTTCCCCCTGCCGTCGTATTCGCGGCCGAAATAATTTTGAGGTTTTTTATCTTCTATATAAGTTATTCTGTCGGCCTCCGTTATAACAAAACAATCAGGCTTGACCGTTTTGTTTTCTGTCAAAACCGCAATATTATTAAAAAGCATAATTGTTCCTCCGGATTGCTTTATAAAGTAATTATATCATTGCCGCAGTTTTTTTCAATAATTTATAAAAAATACTATGCAAAATAACTGATTTTGTGTTATACTACAACATAATCCAAAATTAGGAGGTCATTTATAAATGAAACAAATCTATACGGGAAAAACCAAAGATGTCTTTGCGCTTGATAACGGTAATTATCTGCTTAAATTTAAAGATGACTGCACCGGAGAAGACGGTATTTTTGATCCCGGCTCCAACAATGTCGGCTTAACTATCGAAGGCGTCGGCAAAGCCAATTTACAAATGTCTGTGCACTTTTTTGAGGTTTTAAAAGCCGCCGGCATCAAAACTCACTTTGTTAAAGCCGATTTAGATGCTGTTACTATGGAAGTTTTGTCGGCCAAACCCTTTGGTAAAGGCTTGGAGGTTATTTGCCGCCGCCGTGCCGTCGGCAGCTTTATTCGTCGTTACGGTGATTATATCGAAAACGGAACTCCCCTTGATTACTATGTGGAAACAACCTTTAAAGATGATGAAAAAGGCGACCCGCTTGTCACCAAGGACGGTTTAATTGCTTTGAATGTTATGAGCGACGAGCAATATGAATCATTAAAAGCCCAAACCAAGCAAATAACCAAAATAATTGCCGAAGATATTGCCAAATTCGGCTGCGAACTCTACGATATTAAATTTGAGTTCGGCTACACCAAGGACGGTGTGATTTTAATTGACGAAATTGCCTCGGGCAATATGCGTGTTTACAAAGACGGCCAATATGTCAACCCTCTCGACCTTGCCGATATTATATTAGGCTAATAAAACGAGCTGCCGCAAATAAAATTGCGGCAGCTTTTTTTAATATATTAAATATCCAGTTTCATATCTCCGTCTTTAATCCAGCCTTTTTTGCGCATAAACTCACTGATACCAAAGGCGCAAATCGCAGGCAATATAAACAACATAATAATTATTTGCGTCAGCGCCATGCCTGCCGACTGGGTTTCGACCATCGTCTGAAAAGCCATAATCGGGCCGACTAAACCGGCTGTGCCCATACCTGAGCCGGTTGCGTTATTTGTCATGCCCAAAACGGCGGTAGAGATCGGCCCTAAAATTGCACTGGTAATAATCGCCGGCAGCCAAATTAAGGGTTTTTTGACAATGTTGGGCATTTGTATCATACTTGTACCCAAGCCCTGAGCCAATAAGCCGCCGATTTTATTCTCGCGATAGCTGGCCACGGCAAAACCAATCATATTTGAGCAGCAGCCGACGGCCGCCGCACCGGCAGCCACACCCGATAAATTAAGAATAATACCGATTGCCGCCGAGGAAATCGGCAATGTTAAAAATATACCCATAAGTACGGAAACAATAATGCCCATCAGCACGGGCTGCTGTTCTGTACCCCAGTTGACCAGCGCGCCCAAGGAGGTCATAAAGGCAGAAATCGGCGGCCCGAGCAATAAGCCGACTATCATACCGGAAGCTATGCAGCAAATCGGCGTCACTAAAATATCCACCTTAGTTTTGCCCGAAACATGATGTCCGATCGTTATTGCCGTATATGCGGCCAAAAAAGCGCCCAAGGGTTCCCCGGGTCCGGCATAAATAATAACTCCGTCTGTAAAAACCGTGCCTGCCAAAATTTTTGCCGCAAACGCACCAATTTGACCTGCTGCGGCGGCAGAAATCACGACCAACGGGGCTTCTTTAAACTTATAGGCGACACCGACACCGATACCCGCACCGGTTAAAGACATCGCTATTTTTGCCACAATAAACAACAGCTCTCCCGCCCGGCCCGGAATAACCGAACTGATCTGCAACAAAATAGTGCCGATGATCAGAGTTGCAAACAAACCCAAGGCCATACCGCTTAAACCTTCGATAAACAGCTTATACATTGCCCTTTTAAATTTGTTCATTTATGCTCGTCCCCCACAATAAATAAAATTTGGCACGCGATATATCGCGTGCCACGGATTGGATATACTTATTTAAGAATATACCTTTATCCTATATTTGTCAATATTTTTTTCTGCTTTTTTCTTTTTTCTTCGAGCAAATATTGGGCATAAAATTTAGCGGCCAAAGCCCAAATGGTTGTTTCCACCACCTCATCAGCTCCGGTGTCCTCATTACAGTCCCCTGTAAAAACCTTTCTCATTGTATTTTCCAACAACAAGCAAAAGCTGTTATAACAAAAAATAAAATCATTTTTGCTGTCTAAATGCTGTAAAAACGCGTAAATTTCCGAAATACTGAATATCCGTTTTAAAATAAAAATCATTAACAAACGCGCCAGCTGTTCGCGATTGTATCTCTTTTTTACCGGAGCGGAAATCAACTTGCTTTTAACATAATTATTGACCATAGAGGCAGTTGCAAACTTGCCTTCCTGGTTTTCGGAGAACAACCACAGCCTCCTGTCAACAGTGTTTATTACCTGCTCCATATACAAATCCATTTCGGGCAGCTCGGCATAACGCGGCAGCCGGAAAGAAAGCACATCTTCCAAAACCAAGCCCATATATATACCTCCTTAAAACAAGAATAACATACATATAGATATTCGTCAAATATTTTTTAAAACATCTTTACATATTAATTAATATATGTTAATATAGTATTAATTACTAGGTGAGGGGAATTATTATAGGAGGGATTTATTATGGAGCGATCGTTACAAATTTTTGGCGACAGTATTATGCGTAGAGTAATCTACGATGAAGACAAAAGACGCTACCGCTTTCTCAGCGATAGCGATTTACAAAAATTCGCTAGCTTATACAATTTTAAAATTATAAATAATTCCTTATTCGGCTGTACGATAGGCAAAGGTCTGGAACTATTAAAGAACAAGCTTAATCCCGCCGAAAACGGCTTGATGCTTTTAGAATACGGCGGCAACGATTGCGACTTTGATTGGCCGAAAATCGCCGAGGAACCGGAAGCCGAGCATCTGCCGGCCACACCTATAGCCGAATTTACCGCCGCATATTACCGGTTAATTGACGAAGCCAGATCTCGCGGTTATAAACCTATCTTAATGAACCTTCCTCCCCTTGACGCAGAAAAGTATTTTTTATGGTTTTCCGCCAAATGCTCCTCTAAAGAAAACCTTATCAAATGGCTGGGCGATGTACAGATGATTTACCGCTTTCAAGAATTGTACTCAACAGCTATTACCGAAATTGCCCACAAAAAAAACTGCATATGCATTGACATTCGCAGCCGTTTTTTAGATAAGCATAATTTTAAAAGCCTGCTTTGTACTGACGGCATTCACCCTAACGAGCAAGGCCACGCTCTGATTTTAGATGCTTTTTATCAGGCCGCACAAAGCTTTGGGCTAAAAGCAAATACAATTTAAACGGACACTACCTTCTTAGCCCTCCCCCGACAATGCTTGGGGGATTTTTTATTTACAAACTTCCGCATCGCTAAGATATTTTTTTAATCTATACCAGTTTATATAACCAATCCAATTAAAACCAATAAATAAGATATTCAATATTAAAAAAGATATTTGTGCCGTACCGCTTGTTAAAGAATAAGCCCATATAACAATTAAAGCAAAAGTATATAAAAACCAAAAATACCATTGCTGAATAATTCTCTTTGTAGCTAAAATTGCCGCAGTTGCACAAGCAAAAGTAGCCAAAGCATTAAAATATGGCAGGGCGGAGCCTATTTGCCGCAACACATAACCGTAAATGCCCGTTACAGCCACCCCCAGCAAAACCAGTAATAACATCTGTTTGAATGATAAGTCGCTTATTTCCAAAATTATCTGTTGATTTTTTTTGAACCTCCATCTGAATATACCGCGCATATATACAGGAAAAAGAAAAAACAGATTTAAAATAAACTCCCCGTAAAAGCGGTTTTCGAAAGCCAAAAAAGAATAGGAAAAAGCAGTAAATGCAAAAAAATAAAAACAATACCAAAATGACTTGGCATTAAGTATAGAGGCGGTAATTGCACACAGCGATACAAACAAAGGGAAATAATCACCTTTAAATATAATGGTTACCAAAACAAGACAAAAAAGCGCGAAAAAATAATATGTTTTTTCGTACCATTTTAAACTATTAAATACTGATTTGATTTCTGCGATAAAGCAGGTAAAATAACTTGTCATAAATTACCCCGAAAGGTTAACGATTTTATTTTAAAAATAACTCTTATAAAAGGCTTCCGTATTACGGAAGCCCTAATAGATTATGGATTATATTGTAATATAGCAGTTTGCGATGGCGTCTCTTCAGTCAGTATAAATTCGTTGCTTTCGTAAAACTCGCAGTCGTCGGAAATTGCGATATACTCATTGATATGAGCAACCTCCGCAAAACCGAACTTATCGGTTCGGTAATGCATAGGAATAATAATTTTTGCCGCCGTCATATCGCCCAACGCTTGGGCTTCCAGCGGCTCAACCGTATAATGACCGCCGACAGGCAGCATAGCCACATCAATTAAACCGATCACATCCAATTGCTTGGCAGTCAGCTCACAACCTATATCACCAAAGTGAGCTACCTTTAAACCGCCTGCGGATAAAATATGAATTGTGCATTTACCCCGTTTTTTTCCGCCAACAGAATCGTGAAAGCAATCGACTTTTTTAATATTAAAAGGGCGCGCTCCTTCAAAAGGGAGGATCTCCACGGCTGAACGATTGTTATGGTCGTAATGATCGTGGCTGCATAAAACACCGTGAGCCCGCAAGCGCAAAGAAGGAAGTCCCGGAATACGATTATCCTCATAAGGGTCAAGCACCAGCGTATAACCGTCATATGAAACGCTGAAGCAAGAATGTCCATACCATTTAATAATCAGTTTTTCGGTCATAGCGATTCCTCCTTATTGTTTTACTGACAAGATAAACCAAGTGCTTACCGGCGTCGCTTCGATCATTCCGGCATATTTTAAAACAGAGGCAATAAAAATATCCCTGTTTGCCGGCCTATAGCCTTTATTATCGACAAACTTAGCTATCGAGTCATTACAATTACCGCCAAGGGCATATTTTGGTTTGGTAGATTTAACAGTATTACTTTTGCCATCGGCAAGCCCCACCGCAGTTGAGCCATGCACACTGCAAACAAAAGCTCCATCCTGATAAGTATAAATGCCGCCTGAGGGGCATTTAATTTCCGCAACATCGCCCAAAAGCGGATAATTACCGTTTAAGTAACCTTCGCCGGTTACATCAGGATAAAGCGTGGCTAAGGTCAATAAATTATCCTTTAAAATCTCTCTGTTAACCTCGCATTCATGAACTTTTGCCTTTTCGATATAACCGCTAAACGAAGGAATTGCCACCGCACTGATTATGGCAATAATCACTAAAACGACAATCAGCTCAATCAAGGTCATACCTTTTCGGTTTTTTATAACCAAAAATAATCTCATATTGCTATATTCCTTATTTTTTATTCATTTCCTGCCTAA
>JAQVWQ010000116.1 GCA_028709615.1 Clostridia bacterium
TTTCTAAGGACAACAGCTCCAAAAGCCGCCGCGAACCCTCTAAAGGGCCGTTAGCACAATCGCTGGCAATAATATAAGGAGCAATGCCGTTAACAATTAAATAAACAGGCAAATAAGCATGATCAGTGCCAATGTCGGCCACCACCTTGCCTGCGGGCACAAAGGAGGCAACGGCCGCCAAACGGTTGTCTAAATTTATTTTCATAGCAACCCCCCCCCTTTATACTATATTAATATATTCGTATTATTTACCGCAATATCCTGCATATATTTAATAATATCTCATTCCACAGTTGTTTTTTACTTGACAATAAGATACTGCTTCTGATATTATTATAATATCATAATAATATCAAAGGAGACAAGAATTATGGAAGAAAGATTATTATATTCTCAAGAAAAGCTTCTTAAAGCAGCCAATGGCTTTGTGTTTTTAATTGGTAATACCCTTTTGATTATAGCCTGCATTATCGGTTTTATTTACTCTGTTGCCTTATTGGATAAAGGATACCAGCCCGGTGTGCTTCTGCTGATAATCTGCGGGCTTTATGCTTTTATTATCGGCCCAATTCTGTACTGCGGTTTAAAAATTATTAAACCCAATGAGGCCTTAGTGCTGACTTTATTTGGCAAATATTACGGAACATTAAAAAAAGAAGGCTTCTTTTTTGTCAATCCCTTTGTTTCCGCTATCAATCCGACTAAAAGGTTTGCCGGCGAAACCGCCGCTTCAACCGGCAGCAGTGGTAAGGCACTCTCGTTACATCTGTCTTCGGCCAATAAAAAGCAGGATACTGCTAGCGGCAAACGAATTTCTTTAAAAGACCTTACTTTAAATAATGAAAAACAAAAGGTCAATGACAAACAAGGCAATCCTGTCGAAATCGGCGTAGTTGTAATTTGGCGGGTAGTAAATACAGTCAAAGCAGTCTTTAATGTTGATAATTATATGGATTTTCTTTCAATTCAAGCCGACTCCGCCTTACGCAATATCGTCAGACTCTATCCTTACGATGTCCCCGATGATAATGATAACGACGGCGAAATGTCCTTACGCGGCAGCAGCCTGGAGGTTGCCTTAAAGCTGCAAAACGAACTGCAGGAAAAGGTTAGCGTTGCCGGCTTAGAAGTTGTCGAAGCCAAAATTACCCATTTAGCATACGCACCGGAGATCGCAGCAGCTATGTTGCAGCGCCAACAAGCCGGCGCCATTGTTGATGCCCGAAAGCTGATCGTAGAAGGTGCCGTAAGCATGGTACAAATGGCCCTTAATCAGCTTAGCGAACAGAATATCGTGCAGCTGGACGATGAAAGACGGGCGGCGATGGTCAGTAATCTGCTGGTCGTATTATGCGGTAATAAAGATGCCCAACCCATTGTTAACAGCGGATCAATTTATTAACCATGGAAAAAGACAATACTCAAAAAAAGCAAATACCACTGCGCCTTGCGCCCTCACTGTATCGTCAAATAGCAAGCTGGGCAGAAGATGATTTTCGTTCAATTAACGGACAAATAGAGTATTTGCTCAGCGAATGTGTTAAACGGCGAAAAAAAAAGAACGATAAGCCGGCTCAATAAAGCCAAAGCGTTATCGTTTACTTGTACTGCAGTAAAATTATTATGATATAATTTTATAGTAACCGGAAATTTGTTTACTTTTTCCCTTTATTATAGTAAAATAAGAATGTCGTTAAAACACAATACTTGTAAATGACCTATTGGGAGTGTTGACTAATGAGCCGAATTGTCGGTACAGTATCAAGAGGGCTAAGAGCCCCAATTATCCGCCAAGGAGACGATCTGATCAAAATCGTAACGGATTGTGTGCTTAAGGCATCTAAAGAAGCAAACTTTGAAATCCGTAATCGCGATATCATTGCGATCACCGAAGCAATCGTCGCCAGAGCACAAGGCAACTACGCATCGGTAGAAGACATTGCTGCCGATGTTCAAGCTAAACTGGGAGGAGAAACCATTGGTGTTGTCTTTCCCATTCTTAGCCGTAACCGCTTTGCTGTTTGTCTGCGCGGTATAGCCGGGGGCGCTAAAAAAATTGTTTTACAGCTCAGCTACCCATCCGACGAAGTTGGCAACCATTTGGTTGACCTTGACTTGCTCGACGAAAAAGGCATTGATCCTTTTCGTGATAATTTAACCCTGGCCCGTTATCGTCAGTTGTTCGGCACGGTAAAACATCCTTTTACCGGAGTTGACTATGTGGAGTATTACAGCAGGATTATCCAAGAATGCGGTGCCGAAGCAGAAATCATCTTTGCCAACGATCCCCGCGCCATTCTCAATCACACCAAAAATGTACTTCATTGCGATATCCACAGCCGGGCCCGTACCAAGCGGCTTCTGCAAGCAGCAGGCGGCAAGCGGATTATTGGTTTAGACCAAATACTTGCAGAACCGATCAACGGCAGCGGCTACAACGAAAAATACGGGCTGCTCGGCTCCAATAAATCTACCGAAAACACAGTTAAACTCTTCCCGCGCGCTTGCCAAGCCTTGGTTGATAACATACAAAAAAAGTTTTTTGAAACAACCAAAAAGAATGTCGAAGTAATGGTTTATGGTGACGGAGCCTTTAAAGACCCTGTCGGCAAAATTTGGGAGCTGGCCGACCCTGTTATTTCCCCTGCCTATACACGCGGTCTAGAAGGCTCACCCAACGAATTAAAGCTTAAATACCTTGCTGATAACGATTTTGGCAAACTCTCGGGAGCAGCTCTGCAGGATGCCATCAAAAACAGAATTAAAGAAAAAAACGGCGACCTTATCGGCAATATGGCCTCACAAGGCACAACCCCCCGCCGCCTTACAGACCTGATTGGCTCGCTTTGCGACCTAACCTCGGGCAGCGGCGATAAAGGTACACCAATAGTATATATCCAAGGCTATTTTGATAATTACACATCAGAATATGACCTCGGTTAACAATAAAAACCGCCCTCTAAACAAGGCGGCTTTTTTTATTTATTTATCTCCCAAAAATTCACTTTGCAGCTGCGATAAGCCCTCGCCAAAGCGTTGAATATGCACGACCTCTCTTTCTCGTAAAAAGTGTAATACATCTTTTACACTCTTATCATTAGATAACTCCATTAAGTGATTATAAGTGGCTCGGGCCTTTTGTTCTGCTGCTAAATTCTCAGTTAAATCGGCAATCGGATCGTCCTTGGCGCCCAAGCCAACCACCGTAAAAGGGTTACCTGATGCATCAACATAAAACAGAGCCTTGCCATGGTCAGCAAAATGACCGGCCATTCCCGCCGCCTCCATTTCCTGCCTTGTTGCCTTATGTGTAAGCTGGTAAACAAGAGCGGCCACCATTTCCATATGCGCCATTTCCTCAGTACCTATATCTGTCAACAAAGCTTTTAATTTATTGTTGGGCATAGTATAGCGCTGGTTTAAATAACGCAGCGAGGCGCCTAATTCTCCGTCAGGTCCGCCGTAAGCAGTCACTATCATCTTAGCCAAAGCGCAATCAGTGCCTTCGACTTTAACCGGATACATCAATTTTTTTTCGTAAACCCACATTTTCCTGCCTCCTTAAAAATAATCCCAGGGAAAATCCT
>JAQVWQ010000117.1 GCA_028709615.1 Clostridia bacterium
CTTTGTGGGCTGCTTTTGGCCGCCTGCGGCGGGCAAGGCAAAACGGATAATGCGGAAAATAAGGAACCTGTAATTGCTACGGTGGACGGCGCGGCCATTTATGAAAGTGATTTACAGCTGGTGGCGCTTACTACTAAGGCTTTCTTCCCACAACAAGCTGTTGATGACAAACAAATTCTTAATGAGCTGATCCGAAAACAGGTTATTTATAATCAAGCAGAAAAGCTGGGACTTGTAGTGCCGTATGAGCAAGCTAAAAAAGCAATCGTTGCTAATTATGAGTTAATTAAAGCTGCGACAGAAAGTCAAGACGAACGAGAGCGGGCCGATGCGCAAACCGCCTTTGGCTTAATTGAAGAATATATGCGGGGTTTTGGTTTGACCGAGGAGCAGTATATTAAGATGGCCAGTAAACAAATGCAAAAAGTAATGACTTACGGAGCTGTCTATACAAATTTTAAAGAGGGGTTAGCAAAAGATATTCAGGCTGATGATTTTGCTGTTAATGAGCATTATGAAAAATATATTGACGATTTGCTTTCAAAAGCCGACATTCAATATGTAAATAAATAAAAACATAACAGGCGGCCTTAATGCCGCCTTATTTTATGCAGTAAAACAGGCCTAGAGGCTTTGTATATTATATATAGAAAAAAATTAAACAAAAAACACAAAATTATTGGCTCTACCTATTGACAAATATTGTAAATAGGTGTATTTTATTGTTAGCACTCAAGTAGCTAGAGTGCTAACAATTTTAATGATTGGGAGGTGAGATCATGGACGAACGCAAAAAACAGGTTTTGCATGCCATTATTACCGATTATATCGAAACGGCCGAGCCTGTCGGTTCGCGGGCGGTGGCTAAAAAATCGGGCTTGGGGGTTTCTCCGGCGACGATCCGCAACGAGATGTCGGACTTGGAGGAGCTGGGTTATATCGAGCAGCCTCATACCTCGGCCGGGCGCAAGCCCTCCGATAAGGGCTATCGCTACTATGTTGACTATTTGATGCAAAAAGAACAGCTGGCACCTTTTGAGGCGGAGTTTATCCGTCAAAGCCTTTCGGAGCATTTTTCGGAAATGGATCTGTTAATGCAGCGGTGTTGTCAGATGATCTCCCGCTTAACAAACTATACGGCCTTGGTTGCCCTCAATACGCAGCAGCATAAGGTTATTGAGAGCGTCCGCCTGGTATCTTTAAACGAGCGCCAGCTGCTTTTGGTGGCGGTGCTTAAAGGCGGCGAGGTCAAAAACCGTCTGATCAGGCTGCGCGAGAGTGTTAACCCCGATCAGCTTTTGAGCTTGGAACGCTTTTTGCGCCAGAATTTAACGGGTGCCGATGTCGGTAAGCTTGAGCTGACGGTGCTCAACGAGCTGTTGGCCGCCTTTAGTCAGCAGCAATCGGTGCTGCGCCGCAGTTTAGAGCTCTTTAACGATTTTTTCGCCCCCCATTTGGGCGAACGGTTCTTTTCTTACGGCACTCATAATATGCTATCCCAGCCGGAATTCAAAGATTATGACAAATTAAAGTCGATTATCGGCGCTTTGGAGGAGGACGATGTTCTGCGCTCTTTGTTGGAGAATAAGGCCGCCGACGGCAAAACAAGCGTAGCGATCGGCAAAGAGCTGGGCGAGGAGGATATGCAGGAGTGCAGCATCGTTACCGCTCCTTATGATATGGGTAACGATGCCCAAGGGGTAATCGGCCTGATCGGCCCGACGAGAATGAGCTATCAAAAAGCGGTGCCGCTTTTGGAGTTTATGGCACAGATTTTGAGCGAGCTGCACAGAAAAGATTAGGAGGAGCAAAAAGACAATGTCTAAAAAAGAACACGAAGTAATTAACGATAATCAGCAGGCAAAGAACGAGCCGGCAGCCGCCGAGGCCGCTGCGCAGCAGCCAACAGAGGCGCAGCCGCAAAACGATGAGGCCGAGCAGACTGTGACCATTACACAAGAGGATATGAGCAATTTGGTAGGGGCACTTAAAAAGCTGATGGAAGAAAAAGAAGAGCTGGAGCAGGCTAAAACGCGCCTGCAGGCCGATTTTGACAACTTCCGCAGGCGTACGCGTGCCGAAAAAGAAGAACAAACCAAGTTTGCCAACCGCGATTTGCTTTTGACCCTGCTGCCTGTCGTTGATAACTTTGAACGCGCTTTGGCCGGCGCGGAGGGCGGTGCTTTTAAAGACGGCGTGGAAATGATTTATCGGCAAATGTTTGCCGCCTTGACAGCCTGCGGCTTAGAAAAAATTGCCGCGCTGGACGAGGATTTTGATCCCGAATTGCACGAGGCAATCGGCCAGACCGCAGGCGACCCCGAGCAAAAAGGCAAGGTAGTGGCAGAAATTGCCGCCGGCTATTTGTATCACGGCAAGTTGCTTAGAGCCGCTATGGTACAAGTTGGCGCATAAACATTTTTGTTGGTTGTAAAATAAACAATAAATATAAATCAGATAATTTTAAAGGAGGAAAGTTTAATATGAGTAAAGTTATCGGTATTGACTTAGGTACCACAAATTCCTGCGTTGCTGTAATGGAGGGCGGCGAGGCCGTCGTGATCCCCAATCCCGAGGGGGCGCGCACAACCCCTTCCGTCGTCGGCTTTAAAGACGGCGGCGAAAGAATGGTCGGCCAGGTTGCCAAAAGACAGGCGATCACCAATCCCGACCGTACCGTAATGTCGATCAAAAGACAAATGGGCAAAGATTATAAGGTGACTATTGACGGCAAAAACTATAAGCCGCAGGAGATTTCCGCTTTTATTTTGCAAAAGCTTAAAGCTGACGCCGAGGCCTATTTGGGTGAAACCGTCACACAGGCCGTTATTACCGTTCCCGCTTATTTTTCCGACAGCCAAAGACAGGCGACCAAGGACGCGGGCAAAATTGCCGGCTTAGAGGTTTTAAGAATTATCAACGAGCCGACCGCGGCCGCCTTGGCCTACGGCTTGGATAAGGACGAAGCCCATACGGTTTTGATTTTTGACCTGGGCGGCGGTACCTTTGATGTTTCTTTGCTGGAGCTGGACGACGGCGTTTTTCAGGTCAAAGCCACCTCGGGCAACAACTTTTTAGGCGGCGATGATTTTGATAAACGCTTGATGGATTATTTAATTGCCGAATTTAAAAAGACCGAGGGAGTCGATCTCTCTAAAGATAAAATGGCTGTTCAGCGCCTGCGTGAGGCTGCCGAAAAAGCCAAGGTTGAGCTTTCCGGTATGCTGACCACGAATATAAATTTGCCCTTTATCAGCGCGACTGCCGAGGGCCCCAAGCATTTGGACATTAGCGTTACCCGCGCCAAATTTGACGAGCTGACCGCTGATTTGGTAGAAAAAACCCTTGTACCCACCCGTCAGGCCTTAAAAGATGCCGGACTGAGCGCTAACGATATCGATAAGGTTTTGCTGGTCGGCGGCTCGACCAGAATCCCCGCTGTTCAGGAGGCCATTAAAAAGCTGCTCGGCAAAGAGCCTCATAAGGGCATTAACCCCGACGAGTGCGTGGCTTTGGGCGCGGCCATTCAGGGCGGTATTTTAAATAAAGAGGTCAAGGATGTCTTGCTGCTTGATGTGA
>JAQVWQ010000032.1 GCA_028709615.1 Clostridia bacterium
ACGAGTGCAGAATTTTATTCATTTATTAAAAAGCCGGGATTTTCAAAATAAATTGGCAGAAATGGGCGGTTATGATTGCGCCCGGACCGGTGAAATTCAAATTATAGAATGAAACGGAGCTAAGATGTTAGACAGTTACCAACGAAAAATTAATTATGCGCGATTTTCCATTACCGATCTTTGTAATCTGCGTTGCCTTTATTGTATGCCTGAAGAAGGCGTGACTAAACAAAACTGCGGCGATATCTTGCGGATAGAGGATTTTATTACAATTGCCCGTGTTTTAGTTGCAATGGGTGTTGATAAAATCCGTTTGACGGGCGGTGAGCCCCTGGTGCGCAAGGGGTTGCTGGCTTTGGTTGAGGAGCTGGGTTCTTGGCCCGAGCTGAAGGATCTGAGCTTAACTACCAACGGATTGCTTTTGCCGCGTTTGGGCGAGGATCTGAAAAAGGCCGGATTAAAGCGCGTAAATATCAGCTTAGATACACTTGACCCTGAAAAATATAAATATATTACGCGTTTTGGCGATTTGGCTAAGGTGTTGGACGGTATAGATACCGCACTAAGCTTGTTTGCTAAGGTAAAGCTTAATACGGTGCTGATCAAGGGCTTTAATGATAATGAGATAGAGAGCTTTGTCGATTTAACCCGGCGCTTGCCGGTTGATGTGCGTTTTATTGAGCTGATGCCCTTTAAAGGGCAGTCGCAATTTGCCTTTGGTACTTATTTATCAGGAGATGAGGTATTAAGGCGCTGCCCTGAATTAAAGCCTCTGGAGGCAGATGATCCTTCCGCTCCCGCCAGCTTATATGCTTATGAGGGTGCGCTTGGCCGTGTGGGTATTATTCGGCCGATGAGCTGTAAATTTTGTGAGCATTGTAACCGTATTCGTATATCTGCAGATGGCAGGCTCTTAACTTGTTTGCATGCCTGCGAGGAGGTAAATTTACGGCCTTATTTGCAGGATCAAGAGGCCCTGCGGCAGATAATAACCGAGGCTGTGGCCAAAAAGCCTCAAGAGCACCATTTGATGGAGGGACAGCTGCAAGAAAGGGATATGGGAAAAATCGGAGGTTAATAGAATAAGGTATAAAATTGATATTGAAATAAAACAAAAACCGCTTTTTTAAAGCGGTTTTTTTTGTTGTTGACGGTTGTAATATTTTATGTAAATTTTATTCGGATAAGAGTTTTTTAACATAAGATGGTAAAGCAAAGGCTGCTTTGTGCAGCTCAATATTATAATATTTGGTTTCGAGGCCAAAGTTCTGCCATTGTTCGGCTTTAATATCGCTGACAGGATCCAGATTTTTGGCCGCAAAGCCAAAATACCAATAGCCCGAGGCGTAAGACGGCATATTAAAGCCATAGACTTTAGCTATCGGGAAAACGCTTTTAATCTTATCGTTAGCTCGTTTCATTTCATAGCCGTCCCAAGGGTAAAAGGCGCTTTCGTGCTGGTTGATTAAGATGCCGTTTTTGTTTAAGGCGCGATGGCAGTTATGATAAAATTCGCGGCTGAACAGGCCTTCGCCGGAACCGATAGGATCGGTGGAATCAACAATAATTAAATCAAGCTGAGCGGAAGCCGAGTTTTTTATATAGGTCAGTCCATCTTCATAGATATTGGTTAAACGGGAATCGTTATCAATTACACAAGCGGTAGAGGGTAAGAATTTTTGACTTAAACGAACCACGCGTTCGTCAATTTCTACCATGATAATTTTTTCGATTGTGGGGTAACGGCACAGCTCGCGCACAGTACCTCCGTCACCGCCGCCGATTACCAAAACATTTTTAATCTGGGGGTTAACGGCCATGGCCGGGTGAACTATCATATCGTGGTAGGCAAATTCGTCGCCTTCTGTTAGTTGAATATAGCCGTCGAGTGTAAAAAATACCCCCAGATAAGGATTTCGGTAGAAGGTTATACGCTGATAAGCCGACTGCTCACTGGCCAGAATTTCACTGATATCTAATGTTAAGCCTACACCGGGGGCATGTTGTTCGGAATATTTCAGACAGCCGAAAGCCGGTTTTTGATCCATTGTTTTTCTCCTTAATAGGGCAAATTGCGGCCATAAAAGATTTCATCCATTTCTTTTTGCAGCTTGCCGGTAATATATATAAATTCTTCTTCGCTGATTTCATCTGCATTGAAATGAAAAAAGTAGTTATCCAAATCAAGTTCTTTTAGCTTGCACTTGGTATGAAAAATGTTTTCTTGGAAAACATTGACATCAATCATTTGATATTGTTGACGAATTTCTTCATCTATATAATCCTGAATGGAACATAAATCATGGTCAATGAAAAGCTTTTTGCCCGTTATATCCCGCGTAAAGCCGCGTACGCGGTAATCTAAAGTCATAATATCTGCTTCAAAGCCGTTGATTAGGTAATTAAGAGCGGTTAAGGGGGAAATTTGGCCGCAGGTTGAGACATCGATATCCACGCGGAAGGTACAAACGCCGTTAGTAGGATTATATTCGGGGTAGGTATGCACCGTGATATGGCTTTTATCTAAATGAGCGGCGATATCGGGGGTAAAAATTTTTTGGTTGGTAAAAACATTACCGCTTCGCAGCTCTTCTTCGCAAATTAAAATGGTTACGCTGGCTCCTTGAGGCTCGTAATCCTGTACCGCAATATTTAAAATGTTTGCGCCGATTATTTTTACAACATCTTTCAGTTTTTCTGTTAAGGCGGCGGCATTATATTGCTCGTCAATATATTCAATATAAGATATTCGATCCTCAACCGATTTTGTGTAACAGATATCATACATATTAAAGCTTAATGTTTTTGTCAAGTTATTAAAACCGTGTAAAGCCAGTTTTTTCACCCTGTTCCCACCGCCTTTATTCATAATTAAAGAAAGTATAAGTATTTTATAATAATTTTGTTAAAAATACAAGACCAAAATAGCCATTTGCCTTAATTTGCAGCTGTTGCTTTAATAAAGAGCCACTTATAATAATATATTGTTTAAGTTTTGCGTAAAAAATACAAACCGGTAAAGTTAACCTTTGCTTAATATTACAAAAATATTTATGATTTAAAATGTATAAGCTATAAAAATATTTTTGCCATCGGCTTGGGAATATTTTTAGCAAAAACAGGCAATAATGATTGCACAGCGTATTAAGCGGAGGCGAAAAGCCTTATGATTAATAAGGTTGAAATATGCGGTGTAAATACTGCTAAACTGCCTGTTTTAAAAAATGAGGAAATGCGCGAGCTTTTTGCGCGGATGCAAGCGGGGGATAATCAGGCTCGGCAAACAATTTTAAGCGGTAATTTGCGTTTAGTACTTTCTGTTGTCAAGCGCTTTAACAACCGCGGTGAAAATCTGGACGACCTTTTTCAGGTTGGCTGTATTGGTCTGATTAAGGCGACTGACAATTTTGATTTGAGTCAGGGCGTGCGCTTTTCTACCTATGCCGTACCGATGATTATCGGTGAAATGCGCCGTTACCTACGCGATAATAATCCAATCCGGGTTAGCCGCTCCCTGCGCGATTTGGCTTATAAAACCTTACAAACCAAAGAGGCTTTGACGCGCGATTTAAAGCGTGAGCCAAGGCTGGAGGAAATTGCCGAACATTTAAAGCTGCCGGTAGAGGATATAGTAGTAGCTTTAGATGCAATCGCCGCGCCGGTATCTCTTTTTGAGCCGGTTTATCACGATAGCGGCGATCAGGCAGCTGTTATGGATCAGATCTGTGATGAAAAAAGCTCTGATGAGCTGTGGACTGAGCATTTAAATATTAAACAGCAAACCGCGCGGCTTTCCCCGCGTGAGCGCAAAATTATCGATATGCGCTTTTTTGTCGGTAAAACACAAATGGAGGTTGCCGAAGAAATAGGGATTTCGCAAGCACAGGTTTCCCGTTTGGAAAAAGCGGCTTTAAAAACCTTGAGGAGGACGATGCAATGAAAAAATCCTTGTCATTTTTGCTTTGTTTGGCTTTGCTTGCCATTGGTTTTTGGGGGTTGTATTTGCAATCTAAGCCTGCTTTGGCGGATGATCTTTTACGCCTGCATATTATCGCCAATAGCGATGACCCTTATGATCAGCAGGTTAAGCTGGCTATTCGCGATAAATTATTGAAATATTACAGTGATAAGCTTTCTGATGCCGATACACGGAAACAAGCAGTGGCTGTTATTGCAGCTACCTTGCCTGAAGCGGAGGCTTATTGTAATGAACAGCTGAAGGGGTTAGCGGATTACTCGGCTTGTATGCAGCTGGGCGAAAGTGATTTTCCCCTGCGTGAATATGGAGCCTTGACGGTGCCTGCCGGGGAATATTTGGCTTTGCGGGTAATTTTGGGCGAAGGCCAGGGTAAAAACTGGTGGTGCGTGCTGTTTCCGCCCCTTTGTTTTATTGAGGGTACGGCAGAATGGGAAACCGCTACCGTTGCAGTAGGGGAGCAGACGGGGCAAACGGTTGAAGTGAGAAGCAAGCTTGCTGAATTATGGAAATAAAAAACACGCAGGCGCGATTAAAGAGGCCAGCCGTTACAGGAGGTGTTTTATTTATGTTTAAATGCCGCTTTATTGCTTAAAGCTGAGTTTTATTATTAATTCGAATAGCTTTCTTACAGGCTTGTTTAATCATATAAAAATAACAAACAGTATTTATCAGTGATAATTTTTTGCTAAAAAACCACTACTGAAGACAAGGAGATCAAACATGGGTATTATTGGCTGGGTTATTATTGGCGCGCTTGCCGGATGGATTGCAAGCCTTATTACGGGTAACGATAAAAAAATGGGCGCCGGAATGAATATTTTGGTAGGCGTTATTGGCGGTTTGATTGGGGGACTTGTTATGAACCTGATAGGGGGTTACGGTATAACAGGGTTTAACCTTTGGAGTCTGCTTGTGGCAACCGTTGGCGCAATTATTTTGCTGTTGCTCGCCAACGCTGTACGAAAAAGATCAAATTAAGCCGGTATCAAAAAACAAAGATCAGCACGAGGCGGTGTCTGTTTGTATGAATACAGCAATCGGAAAAAGTGTCCGGCGAAAAGATGCCTGGGACAAGGTTACGGGCAAAGCGTTATATACCGATGATTTCCCGATCTCAGGCGTTTTGGCTGCGCGACTGCTGACAAGCACCTGTGCGCATGCCCGTATTTTGCATATTGATATTTCCAAGGCTTTAGGAATAAAAGGCGTCAAAGCGGTTTTGACGGGGGCAGATTGCCCGGAATTATTTGGCCCCCTGCTACAGGATCGTCCGGCATTGGCACGGGATGTTGTCCGCTATGCCGGAGAACCTGTTGCTCTTGTTGTAGCGACGGATAAGCCTACCGCCGAAAGGGCGGTAAGATTGATAAAGGTTGATTATGAGCCTCTTGCTGTTGTCCTTACTCCTTCACAAGCAATGGCGGAAGGCACTCCGCTGATTCATAAACAGGTAAACGGATACAAAAAGCTATTAACAGATATTTATCCCGAAGCCGGAACCAATATTGCCAGCCGCTATCGTATGCAAAAGGGCAATACCGCTGAAGCCTTTCAACGCTGCAAGGTTCTTGTCGAGCAGCGTTTTTTTCTGCCGCCCTCCGCTCATTTGGCTATGGAGGTGCGCACAGCCCGGGCTGAAATATCCTCCGACGGCAGCGTGTTGATTACTGCCTCTTCTCAGTCCCCTTATTCCGTGCGCAAGCAGCTTTCCGAGGCATTTTTAATTCCTGCCGGGAAAATTCAGGTTCGTGTTCCGTATGTAGGCGGAGGTTTTGGGGGTAAAGCCCCCGTTATGCTTGAGGTACTGGCTTTTTTGGCATCTCGCAGTGTCGGAGGGAAGGCGGTGCGGCTTACAATTCCGAGAGAGCAGGATATGGCATCTGCTCCCTGCCGCATGGGCTTGGAAGCGGATCTTAAGGTTGGGGTTGATGAAAACGGCCTTATTCAGGCCGCTGATTTAACCTATCTGCTGGATTGCGGCGCCTATACGGATATTTCACCGTATATGACAAAAGCGATTGCCATGGACTGCACCGGGCCTTATCATATTGAAAATCTGTCGTGTGATGCGATATGCGTATATACAAATCACACTTATGTCACCTCCTTCCGCGGCTTTTCTCATGAATCTTTTACTTTCTGTATAGAGCGGGTACTGGATATGCTGGCCAGCAAGTGCTCGCTTGATCCCTTGGAATTCCGTATCCGCAACGCGATTCGTCCGGGCAGCCTGACTCCGTCGCAGGTGGAATGCACTGCCAGTCTTACCGGGGATCTGACAAAATGTTTAAACAACATTAAGCAGCTGGCTCAATGGAATGGCGGAAACGCTGTTCCAATCAAGGAAAATACCGTACGAGCCAAGGGAGTCGCCTGTTTTTGGAAAACCGAGAATCCGCCAACCGATGCTATTTCGGGTGCTATGATTACCTTTAACCCCGACGGAAGCATGAACCTGAACACCGGTGTTGTGGAAATGGGCTCCAACGGGCAGACTCATCTGGCGCAAATCCTGGCTGAAAAGCTGCAAGTCGATGCAGATCAGGTTCATGTTGTAACCTCCGTTGATACCCGTACCGCTCCCGAGCATTGGAAAACCGTCGCCAGCCTTACCGAATATATGGCCGGACTTGCCGTTGTGCGTGCTGCGGATGATTTGCTGGAGCAGCTGCGCAGCAACGGCTCTCAGGTTTTTGGCTGCCCGGCTGACGAAATTGAAGTGGCAAATGGCCGCGTTTTTTCTAAAAAAAATCCCGAACAATTCATTGCCTTTAAAGACATTGTTCAGGGATATAAATCTCAGCAGGGAGAGTCCATCGGAGAGCCGGTTTTGGGACGGGGCGGTTTTATGCTGAAGGGTCTTAGCATGCTTGATCCGCAGACGGGACAGGGCAAGACTGGCCCTGAATGGACATTGGGCGCACAGGTTGTTGAGGTGGAGGCGGATTTAAAAGCATTTTCGTATCGTATCCTCAACGCATCAACGGTCATTGATGTAGGCAAAGTTATCAACCCGGAATCTATGCGTGCGATGATCGCGGGCGGAATGGCAATGGGTATCAGCCTGTCCAGTCGGGAAGCCTATATCTATGATCAAGACGGCATACCGAGGCTGCCGAATCTGCGCACCTATAAGCTGATGCATATCGGGCAGGAACCCGATTATCGCGTTGGTTTTGTGGAAACGCCGGAAGACAATTCTCCTTATGGCCTGCGCAGCTTTGCAGAGCATGGGGTTATCGGCATACCCGCAGCATTAGGAAATGCGTTAGCTGCTGCGTTCGGCAGGCAGCTTGTGATATTGCCTCTTACTCCGGAAACAATTTGGCGCACGCCCTCGGAGGAGCATGTATGATACCTTTTAATTTTATCTATTACCGACCGGATTCTCTGCAAGAGGCGGCGGATATTTATTCAACGCTTCAATCCAAAGGACAAAAGGCTGTTTATTTTGCAGGCGGCAGCGAAATTATCACTATGTGCCGGACTGGCTCCATTCAGCCGAAAGCGGTAATTGACATTAAAAATATTCCGGAGTGCGGGTTATTATCTCTTTATAATCAAAAACTGCAGATTGGCTCTGTCTGCACATTAAATCAAATCAGCGAATCAAAGCTGTTCCCGCTGATGAGGCTTGCCTGCGGAAGAATTGCGGATCATACAAATCAATGCCGAATAACGCTTGGCGGTAATCTTTGCGGCTCGATTATTTATCGGGAAACCAGCCTGCCGTTATTGCTTGCAGATGCGGAAATTACGCTGTACGGCCCGGAAGGGGAGCGCACCGTACCGCTCCGAAGCGTTTTTTATCAATGTATGCAGTTGAAGCCGGGTGAGATGATCGTGCAGGTGCAAATACCCGTTTGGGCATTATCAGCGCGCCATTACCACATCAAAAAGACAGCAAATGAAAAGATCGATTACCCTTTAGTCAGTGTCGCAGCAATCTGTAAGGATAGCAAGCTGCGTCTGGCATTTTCCGGTATTTGTTCTTATCCTTTTCGGAGTGAACAGATGGAAAGCGCCTTAAACCAGCAAACAAAATCTTTTGAGGAAAGGGTAAAGCAAGCGGCGGAGCTGTTGCCGGAACCGGTGTATGCCGATGCGGAAGGCTCGGGTGAATATCGGCTTTTTGTGTTTAAAAATACACTGCGCCAGCTTTTGGAGGATTGGGACAATGGTAAAATATGAAGGAAAAGTTGTGATAGCGCTGCAAGTAAACGGTGAGGCCCATGAGGTTGCGGTGCGTCCCTCGGATTTGCTGTTGGATGTGCTTAGGGAACAGCTGGGCTTGACAGCAGCAAAGCCCGGCTGCCTGAACGGAGACTGCGGAGCCTGTACGATAATGCTGGACGGCTGGCCGGTTAAATCCTGCCTGATGCTCGCGGTAGAAGCGGAAGGGCATGTGGTTTTGACAGTGGAGGGGCTTAACGGTACAGCTCCAATCCAAAAAGCCTTTGTGGATGCAGATGCTTTTCAATGCGGTTATTGCACATCGGGGTTTTTAATGGTCTGTCATGCGTTGAAAACGCAAAATCCGCTTATGCCTAAAGAAAATATAATTGAAGAATGGCTTCAATCCAATCTGTGCCGCTGTACCGGTTATCAGGAGATTCGTCGGGCTGTGCGCTTAATGTATGAATCAACATAATACTGTTGAGGGCACCAGTTGAACACCTTTATTATGGCAAAGGCAGACAGCATTATTTGCTGTCTGCCTTAATATTACCCACGGCATAAACTTGCCCGTAAAGCTTGGTACTTTTATGCATCAATTTGGCAGGTAAAAGGTGTTGCGCTCAAAATCAATTAAGCCTTCGGCTTTCATTTTGCTTAGTTCATTTGACATTGCACTGCGGTCAACACAAAGAAAATCTGCCAAATCCTGGCGGTTATAAGGAATGGTGAAGCTGGCTGCACCTTGTATTTGTGCTTGCGACGATAAAAAAGAAAGCAGCTTTTCTCTGGTGGTGCGCTTGCTTAAATGTTCGATTTTTTGGGTAAGGCCGATATTTTTGTCTGCTAAAACAAAAATCATATTTTGGATAAGGTGGCTATGAAATTCGCAGGCAGAAGTACAGGTGGTTACGATTTTTTTGTAATTAATAAAAAGAATACTGCAATTACTGTCGGCCATAACACCGACAGGCATATGCTCCTCTTGTACACAGGAATATGCTTCCGCGAATAGCTCTGAGGCGTTGAGCTTGTCAACAAGCGTGCGATTGCCGAAGGCATCATCCTTGATAATCTGCACGCTGCCTGTTAGAACGATACCTAAAGCAGAAACTATTGAATCTTGGCTGATAATATCTTCGCCCTTGCCGTATTGCTTAATTTGTGCCCCCAAGCACTTTAACAAAGCCTTTAGGTCAGCCGGATCAATTCCCTTGAAGAGGGTTGTTTTTTGCAAAGCCTCTAAATAGCCTTCCATTTTGCTTTTTGCTCTCCGTTTAATTTTGTGATATTTGATGTTTATGTAAATTAAAGATAAGATTTTATATTTGTTATCAGCTCGCAAAGCTCGGTAACATTTTTTTTGGTCGGCATTACAAAGTAGCCGTCCACCAAGGGTGTAATACTGCGGGCGATTTTTTTGGCAATGTCTAAGCCGATTTCGGCGGCTTTTTGAGGATTATCCTGCGGTAGCAGGTCTAAAACCTCTTTGGGGATATCTACACCGGGAATCTCGTTATGAGCAAAAACAGCGCCCTTATAACCGCCAATCAGCATCAGGCCGCCGATAATTTTTGTGGGCAGTTCCTGGCGCATTTTTTGTAAATTGAGCATTGATTGCTCAGTAAAAATAGGCTGAGTCATCAGGAAGGAGGCGCCGTTTTCGATTTTTTTGACACAGCGGGTCAGCTCGTGATCAAAATTGGCGGCGTTAATATTGACGGCTGCTCCGCAAAACAGAGGGTCTCCCGTAAATAGTTCTTCGTTAATGCTTTCGAGATATTTTAACAGGGTATAAGAATTAAAATGGAAAAACCCTTTTACCTTACCTCTTTCCTGCTCGGGAATGGGATCTCCCGTTACGACCAAAACATTACGCAGTTCTTCTAAATAGAGACCTAAAAGGGCCGATTTCATTCCCACAGTATTGCGGTCACGGCAGGTTAAATGGGGAATTGCAGTTAAACCTGTTTGCCGTTGGATAGAGGCGGCAACGAGAATGCTATCTACGCGGGCGCGGCCTAAGGGTGAATCGACAATAGAAACAGCATCGGCTCCGGCGCGATAAAGGGCGCGGGCGTTGGGCACAAGGTGCTGCCAGCCGGTATCATGGGGCGGATCAAGCTCGGCAATGATTACTTTTTCTCCCAAAAGAAGCTTTTCGCGAAAGGGGTTGCCGACCGGCTTGACCTCCTTAGCTCGATTGGCGTCCTGTTTATGAATAATTGTCGGTTGATACGATTTGCTGAGCAGGTTGCGCGTTAAACGGATATGCTCGGGCGTAGTGCCGCAGCAACCGCCGATAATTTTAATACCGAACTTTTTCATTTCCAGCAGTTGTCCGGCAAAGTATGAGGGGTTGTCAATATAAACCGTGCGTCCGCCGACGCGGGAAGGATAGCTGGCGTTTGGCAGGGCAATAATCGTTTGATTTGACAGGTCCACGGTTTTTAATAAGCCAAACATATGTGCGGGGCCGCAGAGGCAATTTAATCCGTGGGCATCAATATAAGGGTTTGAGGCCATTGCCTGGAAAATTTCTTTTAATTGAACACCTGCCAGAGTATATCTATCGGCAGCTACGGCATAACTGGCAATAATATAGGCATCGGGCTGCTGCTGCTTAATATAGGCGGAGATGATTTCGATATCGTGATAATCGGTAAAGGTTTCAAACAAAAAGTGCTTACAGCCGAGGCTGCGGAATTCGTCAACAATTTTTTTATATTCGTCTATAACATCCATTTGGTCGGGCAGCGATTCTTCGTCTTTATGGGTTATCGGGCCGATATCGGCAAAGACCACAGCGTTATCGGCCGCGGCCTTAGTGGCAAGCTGCCAGGCCGCACGGATAATTTCGGCAATTTTTTCAAAGGGGCAATCTAAAGCGGTGGTATTGGCGCCGAAGGTGTTGGTTTTTAGCGCGGTTGCTCCCGCCGAAATATATTCGGCGTGAATTTTGGCAATTATTTTGGGATCAAGCAGGTTTACCAATTCGCAGGCAATTTCTCTGCCTGTTTTTTGGGCAAAATAAGTGCCCATGGCTCCGTCAAATAATAAATAATCATTAAAAAAGGCCATAAAGGCGCCTCCTATGTATTCGGTTATATTATTATAGGATATTTTATCTAAATTAGCAAGTAATAATACTTGAAACCTATACAGATAATGTTATAATTATTATAAATATAAAAAAGAGGGGCCTTAGATGGTTAGCCGTACTGAAAAAAAATATAATTTAATAGTTGTAAAAATCGGCACCAGCAGTATATCAGGTACCGACGGTTTAATTAACAAAGAAGCAATAGTTGATTTGGCACGGCAAGCGGCCATGTTAAGGCGCGAGGGGATACAGGTGATTTTAGTTACCTCCGGCGCTATCGGTGCCGGCTTAGGTAAGCTGGCCTTGACCGAAAGACCGCAATCTATTGCCAAAAAACAGGCTTTAGCGGCGGTCGGTCAGGGAATTTTAATGGGTACTTATGAGGACATTTTTAGCCTTTTTGGGATCACCGTGGCGCAGATACTGCTCTCACGCGATGATTTTGCTGCCCATGAGCGTTACCTAAACGCTCATAATACTCTGCTTGAGCTGTTGCGTTATAAGGTTTTGCCAATTATTAACGAAAATGATACAATTACCTTTGATGAATTAAAATTCGGCGATAATGACCGTTTGGCGGCTTTGGTTGCCGGTATGCTCTCGGCCGATTTGTTGGTTATACTCTCGGATGTTGACGGTTTTTATACGGGAGATCCCCGCCGTAATCCGGACGCCAAGCTCTTGCCTGTTATTGAGGAAATTACACCGCAAATTAAGGAGCTGGCCGGCGATGCCGGCTCAAAATTAGCGTCGGGCGGCATGATCAGCAAAGTTCAAGCGGCGGAAATAGCCGCCTCAGGCGGTGTGCCGTTGGTGATTGCTTCCTCAGCCGAGCCTGATGTTTTACTGCGTTTACAGGCGGGTGAGCATATCGGTACGCTTTTTTGCTCGTCCGAAGCTCCCTTAAAGGGCAAAAAAAACTGGTTGGCTTACAGCAGCCGCGCCGAGGGTAAAGTATTTATTGATGAACAGGCAGCCCTGGCTATTTTACAAAAGGGCAGCAGCCTTTTGCCTTCCGGTATTACGGGAGTTGAGGGTGAGTTTAGCCGGGGAACGGTCATAGCAATCTTTTGTGAAGATAAGGAGCTGGCTCGCGGTCTGACAAATTACGGTTCGGCAGATATATTAAAAATTAAGGGTTTGCACAGCTCAAAAATTGATGAGGTTTTACAGGGCGGCCAAGAGGCAGAGGTCGTTCACCGTGATCGCCTTTCAATTATCGGATAAGGAGAAGAAAAATGCTGAATATTGAACAATTACGGGAAATGGCAACTGCCTCGCGCGCAGCTGCACGCGTTTTGGCACAAACGACTTTAAAACAGCGTAACGAGGGCTTATTGGCTATGGCCTGCGCCTTGCAGGAAGCCGAGACAGCTGTTTTAGCCGCCAATGAAGAAGATCTTGCAGCTGCCCGACTTGATCATACCCCGGAGGCTTTGCTGGATCGCCTGCGCTTGACCTCCGCTCGTTTGCGGGGTATAGCCGGCAGCTTGCGTGAGCTGGCCGATTTGCCTGATCCTATCGGTACGATAGAAAAAAGCTGGCGGGGTGCGCAGGAGATAGCCATTGAGAAGCTGCGCGTGCCGTTGGGTGTGATAGCTGCTATTTATGAGGCGCGGCCCAATGTTACGGTTGATATAGCCGGAATTTGTATAAAAACGGGTAACGCCATTATTTTACGCGGCAGTAAAAATGCTCTTAAATCCAATATCTGTTTGACTGCCGTACTGCGCAGGGCCTTAGCCGACTGTGGCTTGCCCGCCGACAGCGTACAGTTGATAGAAGACACCGAGCGTGAGGTTACCAATGTTTTAATGCGCTTAAACGGTTATATCGACCTGCTGATTCCGCGGGGCGGAGCAGGTTTGATTAAAACTGTGGTGGAGAATTCCTCGGTGCCCGTAATTGAAACGGGAACAGGCAAGTGTCATATTTATCTGCATCAAGCAGGCGATATTAAAATGGCGCAAAGTATTTTAATCAACGCCAAATGCCAGCGGCCTTCAGTTTGCAATGCCGCCGAAGGCTTGCTGGTTGATGAAAAAATTGCCGCCGAAGCTGTGCCTGCATTGGCAAAGGTCTTGGCCGAAAATCAAGTGGAGCTGCGCGGCTGCTCCAAAACCTGCGCCCTGACTGCTTATGCTCTGCCTGCTCAAGAGCAAGATTATTATGAAGAATTTTTGCGGCTTGTTATCTCTTGCAAGGTGGTCAGCGGCTTGCGGGAGGCCATTGACTGGATCAACGAACACGGCAGCAGTCATTCGGAGGTAATTGTCACGGAAGACACCGCCGCCGCCGGCAAATTTTTGGCCGAGGTGGATGCCGCCGCTGTCTATCATAACGCTTCCAGCCGCTTTACCGACGGGGGGCAGTTCGGTTTTGGCGCAGAGATAGGTATCAGCACCCAAAAGCTCCATGCTCGCGGTCCGATGGGTTTAGAGGCGGTTACCTCTTATAAATATTTAATTCACGGCCAAGGGCAGACCAGGAAATAAACTGAGATTGTTAATAAGCCTATTGGGTAAATAAAGGCAAGCATCAGCCTGAATAAACAATATGATAATATAAGTAATGGGGCAGTCAATTTTGACTGCCCCAGTTAATTTATTTATTCAAAAGGAAATCTGTATTTTGTTAAGTTGTATTCATCACGGACTGCAATCAAATCCTTTTGGAAGGACTCCGGTACATCCATGCCGACAGCTTTTTGCCGCTGCCAGGCCAAGTATTCTTTTTCGCCCGCTGTATAAATCCTCTCGGCACCGGGAGCTTTGGTGGAGGCTCTTAAGGTGCGCATAATATCACCGGCGGTTTTTTCAAACTCGGCGCGGCCCATAAAGGCTTCGGTATCTACGGCTATAAAAAAATGTCCTAAGTGATACGGCACAAGCTTGCCGTCCGCACCGACCCCCGCTAACATTGTCATATAAGGGCCTTGTGATAAAGCGGCCGAAAGCACCTCGACAAAGGCGGCATAGCCGTAGCCCTTGTAGCCGGCAAGCTCCTCGCCTATGCCGCCTAACGGCGCCAAAGCAGCCGCGCCTGAAACCAAATCGTCCAAAATTTGTGCGGAATCGGTCAGGGATTGTCCGTTTCGGCCGATAACAACGCCTTCCGGCGTTTTTTTATTGTTACGGGCATAACATTCGATTTTACCGCGCTGAATAATTGAGGTGGCGCAGTCAAGCAAAAAGGGGAAGTCCTCGTCTGTGGGAAAGCCTAAACCCAGCGGGTTGGTTCCCATCATATTGTCAACACCAAAGGTCGGGGCAATTGAGGGGCGGGCGTTTGTTCCGCAAATACCGATACAGCCTGCTTCTGCCGCCATTGACAAATAATAACCGGCAATGCCAAAGTGTGTGGAATTGCGGACTGCCACCATGCCCATACCGTATTTTTTGGCTTTTTCGATCGCTGTTTCCATTGCCTTAACGCTTATAACCTGACCCATGCCGTCGTGGCCGTCAACCACTGCGGTAGTGGGAGTTTCGCGGATAATTTCAAAGTTGGTTGTCGCTGATTGAATACCTTTTTTTATTCTGGTTAAATAAATTGGTTTTAATCGATTTAAACCGTGGCTGGGGATACCGCGTTTATCGGCCTCAATCAGTACATCTGTGCAAATTTTAGCATCCTCAAGGGGTACTCCTGCTGCTATAAAGGCATCGCAAATAAAATCCTCTAACATTTTCC
>JAQVWQ010000118.1 GCA_028709615.1 Clostridia bacterium
AGCTTAAATATCGGCACAAAAGTCAATTTAGAAAGGGCAATGGCGGCAAGCGGCAGATTTGGCGGTCATATAGTGTCCGGTCATATAGACGGAGTCGGTAAAATTTCTTATATAAAAAAAGACGATATCGCGGTTTGGTACACAATCAAGGCCGAAGCCAAAATTATGCGCTATATTATAGAAAAAGGTTCGGTTGCGTTAGACGGTATCAGCCTGACGGTGGCTAAAGCAGACCGTGACAGCTTTTTAGTATCGGTTATTCCTCACACTGCTAAGCAGACAATATTTGCGGAAAAGAATATCGGCTCTGTGGTGAATATTGAAAATGATATTATCGGTAAATATATAGAAAAATTTACGCAAAGTAATGAAGGTATAACTAAAGATTTTTTAATTAATAACGGATTTTAGGAGGCCATTATGTTTAAATATAACACGATTGAAGAAGCTTTGGCAGCATTAAGAAAAGGCGAGATTATTATTGTTAGCGATGATGAAAACCGTGAAAATGAGGGTGATTTTATTTGTGCGGCAGAGTTTGCCACAACAGAAAATATTAATTTTATGGCAATTCATGGCAAGGGGCTGATTTGTATGCCTATGAGTGAAGAAATCTGCCGCCGTTTGCAGTTTCCGCAAATGGTTACAAATAATACAGATAATCATGCAACGGCTTTTACCGTATCAATCGATCATGTGGATACCACAACCGGTATTTCGGCAGCGGAACGAAGCGTTACTGCTTTAAAAGCTGTGGAGGATAGTGCAAAACCGCAGGACTTTCGCCGTCCGGGGCATATGTTTCCGCTGCTTGCCAAAAAGAACGGCGTTTTAGAGCGCGAAGGCCATACGGAAGCTACCGTTGATTTAATGCGGCTTGCCGGGTTAAAGCAGTGCGGCCTTTGCTGTGAAATTATGCGTGCAGACGGACATATGATGCGTACTCCTGATCTGATTAAATTTGCACAACAATGGAATATTAAGTTTACCACCATCAAGGCTTTGCAGGATTACCGTAAGAAGTATGACAAGCTGGTGGAATGCATGGCAAGCCCTGTTTTGCCTACTGAGTACGGTGAATTCCGCGTTTATGGCTATGTAAACAAGCTCAACGGTGAACACCATCTGGCATTGGTCAAGGGGGAAATCGGCAGCGGCCGGGATGTTTTGTGCCGTGTTCATTCAGAATGCTTGACCGGTGATGTTTTTCATTCCTCGCGCTGTGATTGCGGCGAACAATTAGAAAAAGCTATGAAAATGATAGAAAAAGAAGGCAGAGGGGTGCTTTTGTATATGCGGCAAGAAGGGCGGGGTATCGGCCTGCTTAATAAGCTGAGAGCCTATGAGCTGCAAAATCAGGGCATGGATACGGTAGAAGCCAATTTGGCACTGGGGTTTAGCGAGGATTTGCGTGAATATTATATCGGTGCGCAAATACTGTGTGATTTAGGTGTGAAAACTATGCGGCTTCTCACTAATAATCCTGACAAAATCTATCAGCTTTCTGATTACGGTATTGAAATCAGCGAGCGTATGCCAATTGAAATGGAAGCTAACGAATATGATAAATACTATTTGCAAACCAAGCAAACAAAATTGGGTCATTATTTAAATATTAAATAGAAGGAGAGTTTACAATGAAAACTTACGAAGGCAAATTAGTATCAACGAATATAAAAATCGGTATTGTCGCGGCAAGGTTTAACGAATTTATTACATCTAAGCTGCTCGGCGGGGCCCTCGATGCATTGAAACGCCATGAGGTAAAGGAAGATAATATTGAAGTTGCCTGGGTGCCCGGTGCTTTTGAAATTCCGCTGATCGCTTTAAAAATGGCAAAAAGCAAAAAATACGATGCGATTATCTGCTTAGGGACTGTAATTCGTGGGAGCACAAATCACTATGAATATGTTTGCAGCGAGGTTTCTAAAGGAATTGCCAATGTTTCGTTAAATAGCGAAATACCTGTAATGTTCGGCGTGCTTACAACCGAAAATATTGAACAGGCGGTTGAACGGGCAGGCACAAAAGCTGGTAACAAGGGGTTTGACAGTGCGGTTGCGGCAATTGAGATGGTAAACCTTATTAGAGAAATAGAAAACGAAGGCTAATTCGGTTTTAAAATATGACGGAATAAAATACAAGGGCATAATTTTATGCCCTTGTATTTTTTTAAAAATAATTTTAATAAGTATTAGTTAAATTTTATTATGAAACAATATGTTTAAATAACTTGCCATATAAAGGAAAAATTATAATTTTGTATAAATTATATAAATTATGTGTTATATGTGTTAGGAAGTAGGTTTAAAAATGAAGATATTGATTTACGGCGCTGGTGTAATAGGCAGTATTTTTGCAGCAAAGCTTTCCATTGTCGGTAATAATGTAACAGTACTTGCAAGAGGACAACGGTTAACCGAAATAAACAATATGGGCGTAATTATTAGGAAGGCAAACACAAAAAAAGAAGAAAAGGCAACTGTACAAACTATCGAAACTCTTTTGCCCGATATGAAATTTGATTATGTGATTATAACAATGCAAAAAATGCAGGTTTCTTCGATACTTGAATGCCTATCCAAAAATATCTCGCAGAACATAGTCTTTGTGATAAATAATGCTTCCGGTTATGATGATTGGGTAAAGGCAATCGGCAAAGAACGATTAATGGTTGGTTTTCCATCTGCCGGAGGACAACGAATCAACGGTGTTGTTGAATATTTTATTGGTAAAGGTTTAATAAGAGGGTTTCAAACGACTACATTTGGTGAATTAAATGGAGAGAATACCCAAAGGGTGCAAAATCTTATTAAAATGTTTTGCGATGCTGGTATTCCGACAGTTTTTTGTTCTGATATGGATGCTTGGCAAAAAACACATGTGGTAATGGTAACAAATATTGCAAATGCTTTGTATGGTTATAATTGTCAAAACAAACTATTGGCGCGTTCATATTCAGACATAAAAAAAATGATATTGGGGATTAAAGAGGGATTTGCGGTTCTTAAGAAATTAAACATAAAACCAAAACCTAAAAAACTTCTCTTCTTTAATTTACCCACTTGGTTACTTACTATATGTTCTAAGCTTCTTTTGGGAACAAAGCTGGCAGAAACAACAATGGTCAAACATTGTATTGTCGCAAAAAGTGAAATGATATTGTTACAAAGTGAGTTTGATGTATTAATAAAAAAAAGTGGGTTAGCTACACCAAATATTGATAGTTTGAAAGTAAACTTGAATGCCGGTAAATAGAATACCATGTAAATTGAGAATTGACATATTTTTTGAAGCAAAATATACTAAAACTAATAAAAGTGTTTGGCGGTGAAGATAACTGATTAAAGTAAAGGTTAAGTATGATTTACTTGAGGATATGTTACAAAAGGCAAAAGAAAGTGAACAAGAATTGGAATTGCCCGATGACGCTTGCCTGGGTGATATTTTAACTCT
>JAQVWQ010000033.1 GCA_028709615.1 Clostridia bacterium
TTTATTTCGCTTTTTTGGCTTATTCACTGTTCAGTTCTCAAAGACCTCTTCCAAATAGGCACTTCTTTATTCTAACACCGCTTACCACCTGTTGTCAAGAACTTTTTTAACTTTTTTTGAGGTTTTTTGTATTATTTTTAACAAAGGCTGTAAGCTATACCAAAACACATCAGATTTAGTCGAGTCAGAAAAATCCTCCATTGGTGGGAGGACTTTCAATATATCATATAGTTATATATTTGTCAAGCGCATTTTGTCGAAATATAGGTTATTGGGCAAATTTAATTTTTGCTCCGCAGGCAGAGAGCTTTTCACAGATATTTTCGTAACCGCGCAGAATGTGTTGAATTTCTGTAATTTCTGTCTGCCCCTTTGACATAAGACCGGCAATAATCATTGCGGCTCCGGCGCGAAGATCGGTCGCGACAACAGAAGTGCCCTTTAGATGGCTGACACCGTTGATAATAGCCGAATTGCCTTCAACGCGAATATCCGCACCCATTTTATTCAATTCTTCTATATGCATAAAGCGGTTTTCAAAAATAGTTTCTGTAACAACCGAAGTGCCTCGGCAGCAGGACAAATAAGCTGTAAATTGGGCTTGCATATCTGTTGCAAATCCCGGATAAGGCATTGTTTTGATATCGGCCGGCTCGATTTGGGGGTTACCGACGACCCGTAAGCCGTCCAGCTCTTCGATAACCTGCGCTCCGCAATCCTCCAGCTTGGCTATAACGGCCTTTAAATGCTCACTGATAACATTTGTGATAAGCACATCGCCACCGGTAGCCGCAGCCATTACCATAAAGCTGCCCGCCTCAATGCGATCGGGGATTACGGTATGACGGGCGGCTTTAAGCTGCTCTACACCCTCTATGCGAATAATACTGGTTCCCGCACCTTTAATCTTTGCTCCCATTGCTGATAAAAGGTTAGATAAATCAACAATTTCAGGTTCCTCAGCAGCGTTTTCGATAACAGTATTGCCCTCGGCCAAGCTGGCCGCCATCATAATATTTTCTGTTGCGCCAACACTGGGAAAGTCCAGGTAAACGCGATTTCCAATCAATTTAGAGGCACGAGCCTCAATGTAGCCGTGGCCTATGGATATTTCCGCACCCATCGACTCAAATCCCTTTAAGTGCAAATCAATGGGTCTGGCCCCAATAGCGCAGCCACCCGGCAATGACATGCGAGCGCTGCCGTGTTTAGCCAGTAAAGGGCCCATAATAAGAAAAGAGGCACGCATTTTGCGCACCAGCTCACCAGGCGCCTCTATTGAATAAACACCTGATGTATCTATTGACAAGGTGCTGTCAGATAAATTACATTTGGTTCCGAGAGAGGCCAAAACCTGACACATAGTGTTGACATCGGCCAAAGCGGGTACATCATCGATGACGCAAATTCCGTCAGCCAGCAAAGTAGCCGCCATTAAGGGCAATACAGCATTTTTTGCACCGCTAACAGGGATTTCTCCACGCAGAGGTATGCCGCCTTCGATTAGTATTCGATTCAAAAGAAAAGTCCCCCTTATGCCGAATAATAAACAAATATCTTAAAACAACTTTATAATTATAACATTTTTTTGTGTTTTTTCAAGTGTTTTAAGCAAAATTCCAGTATTTATATTTTCTGCGTTTGTCTATCCTTTTCCTCCTTTAGCATATATACCATGCTTAATTCATATCTTATTTAAAGATTAATTGACTGACAAAGGGGAAGTTAGGCGATGATTTTTAAATTACGGCTAATTGTAGCTTATATAATTCTATTATCTATTATTATCGCAGTAATACCTCTGCTTTCTAACTCACAAGTCAAGCAAACGCCAACCACCAACAACTCTTCGCCGATAATTAAGGTTTTAGGCCGCGATGAGCAGATTTTTGAGATTGAATTAGAAGAGTTTTTGGTAGGGGTAGTTGCCGGAGAAATGCCGGCAGATTTTGGCTTTGATGCTCTTAAAGCTCAAGCCGTAGCCGCTCGCAGTTATATTTGTGCGCTTTTGCCGGAATTTGGCGGTAAAGGCAAACATGGGGAGGCTGTTATTTGCACAAATTCCGCCTGTTGCCAAGCCTATATCTATCCGGAAGAGCTGGCGGTAAAATGGGGAGAACATAACGCAGAAAATTTGGCAAAAATAAAGACCGCCGTATCCGAAACGGCCGGAGAGGTACTTAGTTTTGAAGGAAAGCCTGTCAGTGCTCCTTTTTTTTCAACCTGTGGCGGGCATACGGAAAACTCCGAGGATGTGTGGCAGGCCGCTGTGCCTTATTTACGCTCGGTTGCCTGCTGCTGGGATAAGGCCGCACCGCGTTATAAAAGCGAAGCTTCTTTTACCATAGAGGAAGTAGCGGAGAAATTTAACGCTACCACAGAGGCAGTAGAAGCAATGGCCGTTGCCGAGGTTTCTGAAGGCGGCAGGGTAAAAGAAGTAACCGTAGGAGATATCAAGCTGTCCGGCACAAAGATAAGAAGCTTGCTGGGCCTGAACTCTGCTGCCTTTAGCTGGGCTATAGCACAAAACCAGGTCGTTTTCAGCGTACAAGGGTTTGGACACGGCGTAGGAATGTGCCAACACGGAGCTGCGGGCATGGCGGCATTAGGAGCAGATTATAAAAGTATTTTAAAATATTATTATACGGGAATAGAAATAGATAAATTATATTAACAAAAATGCTCTCTATTTTAATAATGAAATTTAATTAAAAAACCTTATTTTTGCTTATTATTTAAATTAGGTATAAATAAAAACCACAAAAAAATTTGTGGTTTTTTTATTTAAAAAAAGTGGGGGCTATAAAATGTGTTTACTGATAAAGCGGATTTTCAACCACACCGATATAGAGCGGCAAATTATCTTTAGTCAAAACCATAACGATAAAAGGTCTTGTCAGTTCCAGCGTTTTAGGCTCGCCGGACGGGGTGTAGATATCTTGACCCGTACTGTTTAAGGTAAGGTTATAGCTTTCACAACCGTTCTCATCAACTGAAATAACAACCGATTGACGGCCGCCGCCAAAAAAGGCAGGGCTGTTAGCTGTTAAAGGAGAAAAATCTGCATTATTGGCAAAGGCATTTTCAACACCGAGGTTTTTCAAACAGTCGATTAAATCCCATTCATATATTAAGGAGAACTTGGGCACCGTCCAATTGATTGTATTATAAGCGTAACGGTCGATGGCCCGGCCTTTGCAGATATCGTCAATGAGTTCGGTACCTGCCAATAAGCTATCTGTTGTAGTGTTTTCATCAGGCAAGATAAAAACCATTTTATTGCCATCGGTCAATTCCATTGAACCAAGCCGGTAATTGTCGTCTTGCCAATATGAGCCGACTTCTGTTTTTTTCATATAGGTTACTTCGTTTTCACCAAAGGAAGTGGTCAAGCTATCCTGCGGATTAAACGGTTTTTGCCATTGGGCCTGATAATAAAGACTGCCAACCAAAGAGAAATATTGATCGTTGGAAAAACTGTATGCGGCACTACGAACGCCCAAACGGTTGTTACTGTTGTGGCGAAGCCAACGGGCAACCTTGTCGCGGCTGCTGCCGCTTTTATAGCCAATTTGGTAGCTTGTCAAATAGTTTTGCTCACCTGTTTGCTGCAGATATGCTTTATTGACTTCAATAGTGGTATTGATCCACAAAGAATTACCTAAAACCAAGCCTCCTTGCTCCCCCTGATAATAAAGCGCGGAAAAAAGCTCTTGAGCTTGCTCATCAACATTTGTTTGCTTATTTAAAGCTGCAAGTATTTCCGCCTTTGTTTCACCTGAGCTCAATGAAGATAACATTAACAGCGAGGAGTAAAGGCTGACCGGTGAATAGAGGCGATTACCTTGCTTGGTACCAAGGGTTTTAGGCACGCTATCAGCCGCAAATTGCTTTATTGAGTCAGTTAAAAGCGATGATAATTCAACATTGGGCGGCTCGGTCTGTGTTGGATACTCTGCCTTATAGACGGTATCTCCTTCCTCAAGTCTGTCCGGTAACACAAATATAGAAATAACCAATAAAGTAATCGCCATAATTATAATTCCGATAAATATAATTCGGAACATACTTGGGCCTTTTTTCTCATATTGATTGTTAAAATTTTGTCGCATTAAGAAACCCATAAAGAATTCTCCTCCCCCTGGAAAACAAGAGAGAGCATTAAGTTAAGCTCTCTCTTGATTATTAAAGGTTTAAATATTTGCTCAAGCTTTAAACTGCAAGCGGTTGAGCGCTCTTTCTAACGCTGCCTGCGCTCTGATATAGTCGATATCGTCAACTTTTTTTTGCGCTAAACGAGCTTCCGCACGCTGGCGGGCTTTTTCGGCACGCTCAAAATCAATCTCTTCCGGTCTTTCGGCAGCTTGAACAAGCACCATAACCTCATTATCCTTTACTTCCATAAAGCCGGAGGTGATGGCGATTTTATATTTTTGGTCTGCTTTGGTATATTCCAAAACACCGATGTCAAGAGCTGTGACTAAGGGTGCGTGGTCGGCCATTATGCCCATACTGCCCATCGCGGCAGGTACAACAATGGCGCTGACCATCTCTCGCAGTACTTCACCCTCGGGGGTCACAATCTCTAAATAGATTTTATCTTCGCTCATTTTTCACAACCTTTCCGCTCCGTAAGCATTTTTTATGCTTCCATCTTGGCGGCTTTTTCCACGACTTCTTCAATCGTACCAACCATCAGGAAGGCCTGTTCGGGCAGATGGTCATATTTGCCTTCGACGATTTCGGAAAAGCCGCGGATCGTCTCTTTGAGCGGGACATATTTACCGGGTGTACCTGTGAACTGTTCGGCAACATGGAAGGGCTGGGAGAGGAAGCGTTGGATCTTTCTGGCGCGGGCCACCAAGACCTTATCTTCTTCGGAGAGCTCATCCATACCTAAAATGGCAATGATGTCTTGCAGCTCTTTATAACGCTGCAGAATACCCTGAACGGCACGAGCTACGGTATAGTGCTCCTCGCCGATAACGAGAGGATCTAAAACGCGGCTGGTGGAGTCAAGGGGGTCAACGGCCGGATAAATACCCAGCTCGGAAATGGCACGATTCAAAACCGTAGTGGCATCCAAGTGAGCAAAGGCCGTTGCCGGTGCGGGGTCTGTCAGGTCATCGGCAGGCACATAAATAGCCTGAACCGAGGTGATAGAACCTTTTTTGGTTGAAGTAATACGCTCTTGCAAAGCACCCATTTCTGTAGCCAGGGTCGGTTGATAACCAACGGCTGAGGGCATACGACCGAGCAAAGCCGAAACCTCAGAACCGGCCTGTGTGAAACGGAAAATATTGTCGATGAACAAGAGAACGTCCTGCCCCGCAAAATCGCGGAAGCTTTCCGCAATAGTCAAGCCGGAAAGTCCGACACGCAAACGAGCGCCCGGGGGCTCATTCATCTGACCGAAAACAAGAGCTGTTTTTTCGATAACGCCTGATTCTGTCATTTCATTCCAAAGGTCGTTACCTTCACGGGTTCTTTCACCAACGCCTGCGAAAACGGAATAACCGCCGTGTTCGTAAGCAATATTACGGATCAATTCCTGAATTAAAACTGTTTTACCGACACCAGCGCCGCCAAACAAACCGACTTTACCGCCCTTGGTATAGGGGGCAAGAAGGTCGATGACCTTAATGCCGGTTTCGAGAATTTCCGTGGAGGGCTCTAATTCGTCAAAAACAGGAGCCGCACGGTGAATGGGTAAATGTTGGTCGGTTTCAACCGGACCTTTGCCGTCGATAGGGTCACCGACAACGCTCATCATACGGCCCAGGGTAGCGGGACCGACGGGCATATTAATCGGGCTTCCGGTATCTGCGGCAACCATACCGCGGCGCATACCGTCAGTGGAAGAAAGGGCGACGCAACGAACGGCGTTGTTGCCCAAATGCTGCATGGCTTCCATTGTGACATCAAATTCGCGGCCTTTATCTTCTTCGGCCTGATCCGCGCTTTTAACTACAACCGCGTTGTAGATATTCGGCAACTGACCAACGGGGAATTCAACATCAACGACCGCGCCGATGATTTCCTTAATCTTTCCGTTTGCCAACTTAATTCCTCCTAACTATTGTTGCGTAAATCATACTTTTATGAAAGTGCGGCAGCACCGCCGACAACCTCGGTAATTTCGGTTGTGATTGCGGCCTGACGGGCACGGTTCAAGGAGAGCGTCAGCTTGCTGATCATCTCCTTAGCGTTATCGGTAGCCGAGCTCATTGCCGTCATTCTGGCACCATGTTCGGACGCTTTGCTTTCCATAATGGCGCGAAACAGACTGACATCAACATACTGGGGAAGAACTACATTTAATATTTCTTCGCTGTTGGGCTCGTAAATATATTCTGTGCTTTGGCTTTCTTCCTCGCCTTGCGGCTTGGGTACGGGTAAAAGCTGCATAACAGAAGGAATGTGTGTCATTGCAGATTTAAACTCGGTGAAAACCAGCTGAACTTCATCGATTTCTCCATCCAGATAAAGCTTGGCAACCTCTTTAGAAATGATCTGGCTTGCGGAAAAGCCGGGAACATCGCCGATGGCAAGGTGTTGTCTGATTATCTCTTTATCACGCCGAGCGAAATAATCTCTGGCCTTGCTGCCAATGGCAATAACTCCATATTCGTGCTCGCAGTTATTCATTAATTTTTCGGCATATCTTAAGGCGTTACCGTTATAGCCGCCGCAAAGAGCGCGATCGCCGGCAATAACGATATAAGCGACTTTTTTGACCTCCCGCTCTTCTAAAAAGACATGGGCTGTTTCGCCGGTGGCAAAGTCACTGATGACCTCTTCCATCTTTTTTGCGTAAGGGCGCACGGCACTCACGCCGATTTGCGCTTTACGCAATTTAGCGGCCGAGACCATTTTCATCGCCTTGGTAATCTGCTGAGTACTTTTAACGCTTTTAATCCGCCGTTTGATATCTCTGGCACTTGCCAATCTTTTCACCACCTTATCACTAAACGCATTATTATGCGTTTTTATCTTTACGGATTATTTTTTGAAGTTTTGGACAGCCGCCGAGATTTTAGCGGTCAATTCATCGGAGAGCTTTTTCTCTTTGGCTATTTGTTCCAGTATATCGGCATGATTAAGACGGAAATGCGAAAGCATCCTTTCGACAAAAGGCACGATTTGCTGGGTTTCAACATCATCCAAATATCCGTTGGTGACGGCAAAGATCGACACCACCTGCTCTTGAACGGGCAGGGGAGAATACTGGCCTTGTTTTAAGATCTGCGTCATTCTTTCACCGCGGGCCAGGGTAGCCTTCGTCGCTTTGTCCAAATCGGAGCCGAACTGGGAGAAAGCGGCTAATTCGCGATATTGGGCAAGCTCCAAACGCATTTTACCGGCAACCTGTTTCATTGCCTTGATTTGTGCGGCACCACCGACACGGGAAACCGACAAACCGACATTAATGGCCGGACGAATACCGGAGTTAAAGAGGTCGGTTTCAAGGAAGATCTGGCCGTCGGTAATAGAAATAACATTGGTGGGAATATAAGCAGAAATGTCGCCTGCCTGCGTTTCGATAATCGGCAGGGCTGTCATACTACCGGCACCCATGTCATCGGAAAGCTTGGCCGCGCGTTCGAGTAAACGAGAGTGGAGATAAAAGACATCGCCGGGATAGGCTTCGCGGCCCGGCGGTCTGCGGAGCAGCAAGGACAGTTCGCGGTAAGCCGCGGCCTGCTTGGTTAAGTCATCGTAAATAATTAAAACATGCTTGCCGTTATACATAAATTCTTCGCCCATGGCGGCGCCGCAATAAGGCGCAATATAAAGCAAAGGCGCAGGTTCGGAAGCCGAGGCAGAAACGATGATTGTATAATCCATCGCGCCGTGCTGCTCTAACTTATTAACAACGGAAGCAACTGTTGAGGCCTTTTGTCCGACCGCAACATAGATGCAGATCATATTTTGGCCTTTTTGGTTAATAATCGCGTCGATAGCGACTGCTGTTTTACCGGTCTGGCGGTCACCAATGATTAATTCACGCTGTCCGCGACCAATCGGCACAAGAGCGTCAATGGCCTTTAAGCCTGTTTGCATGGGCTCGTGAACGGATTTACGGTAAATAACGCCGGGTGCCGGACTCTCCATAGGACGATATTTGGTAGCACCCACGGGGCCTTTGCCATCCAAAGGCTGTCCTAAGGGGTTGACAACACGGCCGATCAGCTCTTCGCCGACGGGAACTTCGATAATACGGCCGGTGCGTTTAACCTGGTCACCTTCGTGAATTTCCTGATAAGGACCTAAGATAACGCAACCGATATTATCCTCCTCAAGGTTTAAAACCATGCCGTTGACTCCGTTGGGAAACTCCAACAGCTCACCGGCCATAGCGTTTTGCAAACCATAAATACGGCAAATACCGTCACCAACAGTGATAACAGTACCTGCTTCGACTATATCGATGGAGGATTGATATTGCTCGATCTGATTTTTAATAATAGCACTGATTTCCTCAGGTCTGATGCTCAAATTTCTTCACCCCTATCTTACCAACTGTTGTTGCATTTTGGCTAATTGACCGGAAACGGAGCCGTCAAAAACGGTATCGCCGATCTTCATCATGAAACCGCCGATCAAGGCGGGGTTGATGCTTTTTTTAAAATGAGCGGTTTTTTGAGTTGCCGCGCCAAGGGCCTTAGCCAAAGCCTCCTCTTGACTTGCATCAAGCTCGGCAGCTGAGATTAGCTCAACATTCAGAATACGGTTTTTATCATCTTCGAGCCGACGATATTCATCTAAAATTGCTTCCAGATATTCTTCGCGGGACTTATCGAAAATCAGACACAACAAACCAAGCACAACCGGATCGACCTTGTCGGCAAAGGTTTTTTCGGCCAGCTCTTTTTTGGCATGGGCAGAAATAACCCTGCCAATAAAAGCTTGGCGAACCTGTGCGTCACCATTAATAGCATCGACCACGGTCTGCCACTCGTTGCCAAACCGCTCTAATTCGCCACGCTCTTGTGCAATATCAAAAAGTGCCTGCGCGTAACGGGAGGCAATAGTTCTTTCGATCATTGAATGTGCCCTACCTCTTGAATGTATTTATCCATCAAGCGTTTTTGGGTTTGCGGGTTAATTTCGCCCTCCAAAACCTTGGCAGCCGCCATAACGGCAAGTTCGGCAACTTCCTTTTTCAGCTCGATGATGGCCTCGGCCTTTTCCCGCTCAATTTCGGCCATGGCTTTTTCGGTAATTTTCCGGGCTTCCTCTTTAGCCTGCTCAACAATGTCGGCCTTAACGGTTTCGGCATTCTTTTGAGCTTCGGCGATTGTTTGCTCCGCCTGAGCACGAACGGCAGCCATTTCTTGCTGTAAAGCAAGCTTTGTTTCATCGGCTTGCTTTTTGGCAACATCAGCGGCGGCCAATGACTCGCGGATAGATTCCCTGCGGCTATCCATTGCTTTAGTCAGCGGCCCATAAAGGGCTTTATATAAAATAGCAAACAATACCACAAAGTTAATTATGGCAAATATCAATGTTTGTAAGTCAATCATTGCCAAAAAATTTTCCAAGGCAAAAAACCTCCTGTCAGAAAAGAAACCCAGCCGGGACAAATATATTATTGCCCCGGCCCGAGGACTTCTTAATTAAAAGTTACTATTAGGGCATAATCATGAAGGCGATCAACAGACCGTAAATAGTAAGGGCTTCCATAAAAGCCAAAGCCAAAATCATTGAGGTACGAATGTTACCGGCAGCCTCGGGCTGACGAGCCATACCCTCAAAAGCCTTAGAAGCGGCAATACCCTGACCTAAGCCGGGGCCGATTGTGGAAATACCAATGGCTAATGCAACAGCAAGATGTTCCATCTGAAAATCCTCCTTTCACAAAGTACTTTTTATTTAATGGATGTAATCCCAATAAAAGCCGATAGTTTAATGGCTCTCTCCGGTGGCGCCGGAGATATAAACCGCGGCCAAAATCATAAAAACGCCCGCCTGAACCAAGCCCATTAAAACGGACAGAGCCTGCATAACAATCGGAACTCCCAGCGGCACCAAACCGAAGATTTGTGCGGTAACGGTTTCTTCACCGAAAATATTGCCGTAAAGACGAAGGGAGAGCGAAAGAGGTCTGACGAGCTCTTCGATAATCATTAACGGAAGCATAAAGGCAACCGGCTTTAAGAAATGTCCAAAATAATGCATACCGTGTTCTTTGATGCCAAAAATATGTGTGCAGAAAAACACGATGATAGCCAAGCCTGCCGTTACCGACAGAGTTGAAGTGGGGGCCGCCAAGCCGGGCAGATGACCCGACATAGGCAATAGGCCGGAGTAATTGCAAAATAAGATAAAAATAAAAAATGTACCGAGCAGCGGACCATATTGACGGGCTCCTTTGGGACCCATTAAACTGGTCAGGAAATTATTGAGCATTTCCAGCAATGCTTCGGCGACATTTTGTAAGCCAGACGGAACCGTCTTAATGTTGCGGCCTGCCAAAATACCCATAACCGCAATAACAATAGTGATTGCTACCATAGTCGTCATATAGCTGTTAACGGCAAACGGTCCAATATTAAATAGGACATGTCCGCCGCTTGAAGCCATGAAGACAGAAAACAATGGCATTGGCTATTCCTCCTTTTTGTCGTTGTTATTCAAAATATTATCGCTGCTGCCCGTAGGGGCGGCGGCTAAATTTTTGATCGGATAAAGTCTGCTTGACAGGGCTAAAGCAAAGGCCGCACCGATAATGGTTGGCACAAACTCCGTCGGCAGGGAATGCTTAAAATAATAAACCAAAAATAAAAACAAAACATTAAAAAACATACTAATCATTGAACGAGTCATAATTGCCGCAGCGGCTTTTTGGGCATTGGCGGGCCGTTTTAAAAGCGGATACCACAAAACCAAATACTTAAACAAACCACATAAAGCTCCGTAGGCAATTCCCAGCCCTAAACCAAAAAGCCAAGCCTGCAAGTTTACTCCTCCTTTTGGTATCGATCTACCCTTTTTAATGCCTCCAGTAAACGCCAAAAGGAAATTACAATGGCGACCAAAACCCCGATCAGCAAAAAAACAGAGCCGGTTGCCAAACGGTTATCCAGCCAAGAGCCTAAAAGCGGCCCGAGAATATATATTCTTAAGCCTGTGGAAACACCGAAAATTGTTGCTTCCTGTGCAAGCATTAAGGTTAAATTGCGTTTTTTGGGGCTTTGGGTCATAAAAACCTCCCGATACCCGACTTAATAAATTCATCAAAAAGATTATTTTTCCTGCCTGTTTGACAAATTGAGAAAAAATAAAAATATTTGGTATTGACAGATAATTAAATAATTTTGTCTTGATTTGTCGTATTTTGCCTGCTATTAATCGTATCGGCTATAATTTTAGAGGCCTTGCCGCTGCCGTAAGGATTGGCGGTATGAGCCATTTGCCGATAAATATTTTCATCCTCTAATAACAACCTGCCCGCGGCTAAAACGCTGTCGTACTTATTACCCGCCAATCTTGCCGTACCTGCCTTAATCGCCTCCGGTCTTTCCGTTACCTCGCGCAGGACAAGCACAGGCTTGCCAAGGGCGGGGGCTTCCTCCTGCATACCGCCGGAGTCGGTCATTACCAAATAGCTTTTGTTCATTACATGAGAAAAGGGCAGGTAGGAAAGCGGCTCGCAAAGGTGTATGCGCGGATTGTTCGCCAAGAATTTAACTGCGGCCTCGCGCACTATGGGGTTTTTATGCATGGGGAATACCACCTCGGTATCGGGATACAAACGCACCAGTTCCGCAATGGCGGCAAAAATTTCTTCCATTTGTCTGCCCCAGCTTTCCCTGCGGTGGCAGGTCAGCAGGATAACCCGCTTTTGCCAGTTGACATCTCCCAAGCCATAGTCGGCTAAATCGCAATCTTTTTTGACAACCTGCAAAAGAGCATCAATAACCGTATTGCCCGTAACAACGATTTTATCGGGCTTTACGCCTTCATTAAGCAGGTTTTGCCGCGCCCATTCGGTCGGAGCGAAATGATAATCGGCAAAAACTCCGGTAGCGCGGCGGTTGACCTCCTCGGGGAAGGGCGAAAATTTATCGTCGGTACGCAGGCCCGCCTCAATATGGCCGCAAGGAATTTTGTTATAAAAAGCGGTCAAGGCCGCGGCCATGGTGGTAGTGGTATCGCCGTGCACAAGCAATAAATCAGGCTGCTCTTTTTGCAAAATTTCTTCTAAATTGTTAAGAATGGCGGCGGCGATAGAGCAGGGGGTTTGTCCGTGCCGCATCAGGTTTAAGTCGTAGTCCGGAGTAATTCCGAACAGCTCCAAAACCTGATCAAGCATCTCGCGGTGCTGAGCCGTTACTGCAACCAAGCTTTGTATTCCCTCACGCTTTTGCAGCTCGAGTACTAAAGGCGCCATTTTTATTGCCTCAGGCCTGGTTCCAAAAACCGAAAGGATCTTCATTCTTTTTCGGCCTCCTTAATATCGCTGAAGCGCACTAATTTCATACCTGCCTCTTTGGCCAATTTGCAGGCTAACTCGTCGGGATAATCACTATCGAAAACAACCTTTTTAATGCCGCTGGTAACCATAGCCTTAACGCAGGTTGTGCAGGGCTGAGCCGTAACATACATGGTTGCCCCCTCCAAAGCCACGCCATAGCGAGCCGCAAAGTTGCAGACATTAGCCTCGGCGTGTTGGGCGCGGCAGATTTCCTGCCTTTGTCCTGAGGGGATATTCATTTGCTGACGCAAACAACCGACCGCATCGCAATGGGGAGTGCCCGGCAAAGCCCCGTTATAGCCCGTACCCAAAATACGGTTTTCGGCACTGACAGCTACCGCACCAACCTGCCGGCGTAAGCAGGTTGAGCGTTCGGCTACATCGTGCGCAATATTCATAAAATATTCGTCCCAGCTCTTACGCATAAGAATACTCTCCTTTAATTGTTGTTAATTTTGAGAAATTTTATTCGTAAAGAGGAAAGGCTTCGGCCAACTCTTTAACCATAGAGGCAGCTTTGACAGTATAATCTTCGTTATCGGACAAGGCAAAATCAAAAATTTGGGCAATTGTTTTCATTTCGGCTTCCTTCATACCTCTGGTGGTCAAAGCCGCCGTACCAACGCGGATACCGCTGGTAATAAAGGGGCTTTGCGGATCAAAGGGGATAGCGTTTTTATTTACGGTAATACCGATAGCGTCCAGCTTTTTCTCCGCCTCTTTGCCTGTTAAGTGGCGGTTGCGGACATCGACGAGCATTAAGTGATTATCCGTACCTCCGGAAACCAAACGGAAGCCCTTTTCAAGCAGCTCTTCGGATAAGACCTTGGCGTTCTTTCTAATTTGCTTTTGGTAAACAACAAATTCCGGCGTGGAAGCCTCACCAAAGGCTACGGCCTTGGCTGCGATAACATGCATTAAGGGGCCGCCCTGAATACCGGGGAAAACGGCCTTATCTACGGCTTTGGCATATTCCTCGCCGCAGAAAATCGCACCGCCGCGGGGACCGCGCAGGGTTTTATGAGTGGTAGTGGTAACAATATCGCAGTAAGGTATCGGGCTGGGATGCTCGCCCGCGGCCACTAAACCGGCAATATGCGCCATATCGACCATCAGCTTGGCCCCGACTTCTTGGGCGATGTCGGCCAGCGCAGCAAAATCGATAATCCTGGGATAGGCCGAGGCTCCCGCCACAATCAGTTTGGGCTGAGCCTGTTTGGCCAGCATACGCACTTCATCATAATCGATAACCTCGGTGTCTTCATCTACACCGTAAGAATAAAACTGGTAATTGCGCCCCGAGAAATTAACCGGTGAACCATGGGTGAGGTGGCCGCCGTGAGCTAAGCTCATACCCAATACGCGATCGCCCGATTCCAACAAAACATAGTAAGCAGCCATATTGGCCTGCGCTCCCGAATGGGGCTGAACATTGACATGAGGACTGTTAAAAAGCGCGCAGGCGCGGTCACGGGCGATATCTTCGACAATATCGACGAATTCACAACCGCCGTAATAGCGTTTTCCCGGATAGCCTTCGGCATATTTATTGGTTAATACCGAGCCCTGTGCGGCCATTACGGCGCGAGAGGCAAAGTTCTCGGAGGCAATCATTTCCAGTTTATTGCGTTGGCGCCCTTCTTCTTGGCAGATGGCTTGGTAAACCTCGCC
>JAQVWQ010000119.1 GCA_028709615.1 Clostridia bacterium
CTTCTAATGAAGGCAGGGGTTATGTTTTGCGCCGTATTTTGCGTCGTGCGGTGCGTTTTGGCAGAAGTTTAGGTTTAACCGGCCCGTTTTTATATCAATTGGTTGAGACCGTGGCCGAAACCTTAAAAGATGTTTATCCCGCTTTGCCTGCCGAGTGTACAAAAATTGCCAAGGTTATTTATCAAGAGGAGGAACGCTTTTTTGTTACCCTGCAGGATGGTTTAAATATTTTTGCCGGCATTATCGAAAAAATCAAGGCCGCAGGGCGCAATCAAATCAGCGGTGAAGAAGCTTTTTTGCTTTATGATACTTACGGCTTTCCGATAGATTTAACGCGTGATGTGGCCGAGGAAAACGGCTTTTCTTTGGATACTGAGGGCTTTGAAGCGGCTATGGCGCGGCAAAAGGCGATGGCTCGCGCGGCTCGGGCCGAGCAGGCGGGCGGCGAAGATTTTATTGCTTTGGGTCAGCTTTTGTTATCCGTAGAGGCCAGCCGGTTTTGCGGTTACAGTGACATAAAAGCTAATGCCAAGGTTACGGCCTTGATCAAAGACGGAGTAAGGGTCGATCAACTCAAGGCGGGAGAAAGCGGTTGGCTGGCATTGGATAAAACTCCTTTTTATGCAGAAAGCGGCGGTCAGGTTGGCGACAGCGGCCTAATGACAGCAGAAGGGCTGCAAATTAAAGTAGAGGATACGCGTAAGCTCCCTTCCGGATTATTTGTGCATCGCGTGAGCGTAGAACAGGGTACAGTGGCTTTGGAAGATATGCTTAACGCGGCCGTAGATAGTGAAAAACGCAGGGCCGTAACAGCCAATCATTCGGCTACCCACTTATTGCATCGCGCTTTGCGTGATTTGCTGGGTGAGGAAGTTCACCAAGCGGGTTCATTTGTTTGTGAGGATTATTTACGCTTTGACTTTAACTATCCGACGGCCGTAGATAGAGAAGCTCTGCAAAAAGTCGAGGATACAGTTAATGAGCAGGTTTTTGCCAATTTGCCGATTACCTTTAAAGAAATGCCTAAAGATGAGGCGATTGCTTTAGGTGCGGCCGCCTTCTTTGGCGATAAATACGGAGATGTGGTGCGCGTAGTTACCATTGGCGACTATTCTTTAGAGCTGTGCGGCGGTTGTCACGCCAAATCTACCGCAGAAATCGGTTTTGTTAAAATTATTTCCGAAGGCGGTATCGCAGCAGGCTTGCGCCGTATTGAAATGATAACGGGCAAGCGTGCCTTAGCTTACTATAAAGAAGAAGAACGGCGTCTTGCCGTTATGGCAGCCTTAATGAAGGCAAATCCCGCCGATGCCGAAAAACGCCTGGAGAAGCTTCTTGCCGAAAATAAAGAAATGAAAAACAAGCTGGAAAAACTGGCAGGGCAGGCGGCAGGCGAGGGTGCTTCGTCTTTAAATCAAAAAGCTATTACGGCAGGCGGTTTAAAAGTTGTGGTACAAGCCTTAAACGGTATAGACGATATGAGTGCTCTGCGTGGATTTATGGATGCAGCTCGTGATCAAGCCGATATTTCCGTTTTGCTTTTTGGCGCGGCTTTCGGTGATAAGGTGCAGTTTGTAGCTGCCGCCGATCAAAAGGCTCAAAAAGCCGGTCTTCATGCAGGTAATTTAATTAAAGCAGTTGCCACGGTTTGCGGCGGTGGCGGCGGCGGCCGTCCCGATATGGCGCAGGCCGGCGCTAAAGATGCTTCTAAACTTGCCGAGGCTTTAAAAGAAGGCGAAAGAATGATCAAAGAAATTCTTGGCTGATAAAAGGGGATAGATCTTTTTACGGAGAATCATTTATAAAAGTTATGGAGGTGCCGAAAATGACAGACGAAAAAAATAAGCAGGGTTTTGAAGAAACCATGAGTTTTAAGGTCAGCCGCGAGGAGGAATTAAAGGCCTCCGATGTGTTGTCAGCCGTCTATGCCGCGCTTTTAGAAAAAGGTTATAATCCGATTAATCAACTGGTCGGCTATTTAATTTCCGGCGACCCCGCATATATAACAAACCATAAGCAGGCACGCTCTCTGGTGCGCCGTGTAGAACGAGATGATTTACTCGAGGAGCTTGTGTCATATTATGTAAAGGATTTAAAATAATGGATTATATTAACTTAGGTAATACCGGCCACAAGGTTTCTAAAATGTGCTTCGGTTCAATTACCATCGGCCCCTTAGGGGCCGATTTGCCTCTGCAAGAGGCGGCTGCAGTTGTTCGTTTTGCTTTGGAACAGGGCATTAATTTTATTGATACGGCTCAGTATTACGGTAATTATGCCGCCCTTCGTCAAGGCCTGCGGGGATTTAACGGTCAGGTGGTTATGGCCTCAAAAAGCTATGCCCAAACCCCGTCGGCTTTAATAGAAGCTGTTGAAGAGGCGCGTCGCGAACTTGATCGGGATGTGATAGAGATTTTTCATCTGCACGAGGTGCGGGAACCGAAGCTGTTGGATGAAAAAATGCGGCTTTTATCTACCTTGGCAGATTTAAAAAACAAAGGCTTGATAAAAACTGTGGGTATATCCACTCACAGTGCCAAAATCGCAGCTTTAGCTGCCAAAATTGAACAAGTAGAAGTAATACATCCGATGTTAAACAAGGCCGGTGTCGGTATTATCGACGGCAGCGTAGAAGATATGATTGCTGCTTGCCGTTTGGCAAAAGCGAACGGCAAGGGAATTTACGGAATGAAAGCTTTGGGCGGGGGCTCTTTAGCGGGGCGTGCTCAAGAAATGCTTGATTGGGCATTTAGCAGAGAATATGTTGACAGCTTTGCTTTAGGCATGAAAAGCGAGTGTGAGATATTAAATAATATCGCTTGGATGGAAGGACGGCCCAGCCCCTGCCCCGAGCAGGTAAAGCATTTACAGCGGACGGTTGTCTTTGACGAAAACCCCTGTTATAAGGCTTGTGGGGCTTGTGTTTCCAAGTGTTCGCAAAAGGCTATTAACCTCAAAGAAGACAATTCCCTTAAATGGATCAAAGCACGCTGTGTCTATTGCGGATATTGCATTGCCGCCTGCCCGGTTTTTAATATTTCAATTGTATAGGTGAAATTTATGAGATTATTAGGCTTGGATGTCGGAGAAAAAACTATCGGTATTGCTGTTTCCGACCCTTTGGGCTGGTTTGCTCAAGGTGTAGAAACTTATCGCCGCAAGGACGAGGAAAGCGATCTTGCGTATTTGCATGGCCTTGTAAAGCAATACGAGGCCGCTGTTGTGGTGATCGGCTTGCCTCTAAATATGAACGGTTCAGAGGGTCCTTCGGCATTAAGGGCACGCCGTTTGGGTGAGCTTTTAAACGAACGAGTTAGTATTCAAACAGAATATCAGGACGAACGCCTTTCTACTGTGGCCGCCGAAA
>JAQVWQ010000034.1 GCA_028709615.1 Clostridia bacterium
CCGGCGGTAAAGCCCAGCCAAAGCGCCAAAACAAAAGCGACCGCCATTGCTGACAGGTGGATTTTTAAGTTGCGCTCGCGGCGAACGGCGGCGCAAAAACCCTGTATGGCATAGCGGAAGCTTTGCATTAAGCCTTTCATTTGGCCTCTCCCCTTGTTAAGCCCAAGCCTTGTAAAATCTGCTCCTGCAGGGCAAACATCTGCTCGGCCTCTGATTCATCTTCGTGGTCATAAGCCAGCAGGTGCAGCAGTCCGTGAGCAAACAAAAAACCCAGCTCCCGCTCAAGGCTGTGGCCGTACTCGGCGGCCTGCTCGGCGGCGCGGGGCAGGCAAATAACAATATCGCCCAGCAAAAGAGATGTTTTTTCTATCAAAGAGCAAGCATCCTCCTCCTGCGGGAAGGACAGGACATCCGTCACCTTGTCGATACCGCGATAATCACGGTTGATCTCGCGCATGGCCTGCTCATCAACCGTCAGCAGGCTGATTTCGGCAGCTGCCGGCTTGAGCCCCAGCACGCTGAAGGCCGCTTGCGCAACCTTGTCGAAAAGAGCGGGGTCGGCCTCACGCGCCGATTCATTTTCGTAAACAATGGTAAAGGGCATTTTCAAGACTCCTTTTATTTGCAGTTACTTTGTTTCTTACTTTGTCTTTTACTTTGTTTCTTGTTTTACCTCTTGTTTTACCTCTTGTTTTACCTCTTGTTTTACCTCTTGTTTTGCGCCTTGGCTGCGCAGCTCGTTTTCTTTTTCTTCGGTCGGGTATTCTATGCGCATATGGCCGACTCCCGATAAGGTATTAACAAAGCTGCGGCTGATGGCGTTAAGCTCGCGGAAGGTCAGGGCGCTTTCGTCAAGCTGGCCGATATCCAGCTTGATGCGGATCACCTCTTTAACCTTTTGCTCAATTACAGCTTTAGTCGGTTCGGACAGCGCCTGGACGGCAGCCTGTACGCTGTCGGCCAGCATCAGCAGGGCCGCCTCTTTGCTTTGAGGCCTGGGGCCGGGATATGAAAAGTCCTCGGCACGCACCGCCTCGGAATTTTCGGCCGCATCAATGGCCTTTTGGTAAAAAACCGTCAGCAGGCTGTCGCCGTGGTGCTGCTCCATAATTTCTATAACCTCCTGCGGCATACGGTTGGCGTGCAGCATTTCTACGCCGTCTTTAATATGAGAAATAATGACTAAAGCGGATAAGGTCGGCTGCATTTTGTCGTGGGGATTTTCTCCCGGCAGTTGGTTTTCGATGTAAAAATACGGCCTTTTGAGCTTGCCCACATCGTGATAATAGGCGGCCGTCCGCACCAAAAGGGCATCCGCATCTACTACATCGGCAGCGGCCTCGGCCAGATTGCCGACTAAAATACTGTGCTGATAAGTGCCGGGAGCCTCGATTATCATCTGCTTTAATAAAGGGTGGTTGGTATTGCACAGCTCCAACAGGCGCATGGGCGTGGTAATGCGAAAAACACTTTCGAAAAAGGGCAGCAGGCCTAAGGTCAAAACACAAGAAAAGACGGCGTTGAGCAGGCCCAGGCCGATACCGATAATGATAACCCCCCACGGCGTACCGTAGAGCAGGCCAAAGGCCACGATCGAGGCGGTATTGGACAAGGCAATATAAATCGAGGCCAGCGCCAGACCGCTGCGCTGAGTCAGATCAAGCACACCGAAAACGGCGACAATGCCGCCGATTAAAATAGTTACGGGATAAATCGACTGGTTGCCGGCAATCACCACCAGGCAAAAAGCCAGCAAAACAGAAACAAAAATGGAAATCCTCCGCCCCAGCAAGACCACCAGCAGCATCGAGGCCGCGGCCAGCGGCATTAAATAATAGACAAAGGGCTCCAGCTCGGGTCGGGGGGAAATTTTGATCAGCGTTATCAGCTTGCAAAGCAGCAGCACCAGGTTAAAAATCACACCGATCAAAACAATATTGGTCTGCTTGCCCCGCGTTGTCGGGCGAAAAAGGTTGATATACATAATCAGCAGGGTATAAATGATCGCCGTAAACAGCAGGATACCGATCAGCGCTAACAAGCCGTAGCCTTTTTGATTAAGCCCCAGCAGGGTCAAGGCCTCCAGCTGTTCGGCGGTAATAGGCAAGCCCTTTTCGACGATTTTTTCTCCCGGGTGGACGGTCACCACCACCGGCTCGACGGCGGACAGCAGCTCCTCCAGTTTAGAGGCCGTAGCCACCGGATCGAACTCTTTATTGGCCCTTAAACTGCAGCCGGAATAAAGCTCAATCAGCATTTCGGATACCGAGGAGGAATAGCTGATTGCGCCGATGTCTTTAATCATGGCTTTTTCGACAGCGGAAAACTCGGCCGAGGAAACGCCGCCCTGCATAGCCGCTTTGGCTATCTCTTTGATTTGGCGGGCGTAATCGGCCAGCTGACTGTCGGACAAGGAGGCGGCGGCGCGGGCGTCATCCAGCGAAAATTCGTTGCCCATAGCCTGATAAATTGCCTTGATAATGGCCTGCTCGTCCAGCGCGGCATTGGCCTTGGCGGTTTTAATGGCCGTTACGCGGCGGTTTAAGGTGTTTTCAAAATCCTCAAGTACCGTATTGTCGATCCGATAGACCTCCTCGACATGCGAGGCGGCCTGATTTTTAAGGCTGGTTGTTAATATATCGCTTAGATAGCTGGTCTGCGTGCCCGAATAATAAATATCGTTTTCGGCTATATCACCGATTTTGATTTCGTTTTTTTTCATCGGTAAGCCGGCCGCCAAAATTACGGAGGTTATCAAAAAAAATATTAGCCACCATAAAAAGCGTTTTTTACCGGTTAAATTGTGAGTACTAAGATGCTTAGCCATTGAAGCTCCTTATATCCACTTGCGCTCATAGGCGTTGACGATTTTTTGCACCAGGGGATGTCTGACGACATCTAAGCGGGATAAATAACAAAAAGCGATTTCATCAATTTCTTTGAGGCGGCGGTCGGCTTCAATCAGCCCGCAGGATTGCCCCTCCGGCAAATCTATTTGCGTTATATCGCCTGTTATAACAGCCTTTGAACCGATACCGAGGCGGGTTAAAAACATTTTCATTTGTTGGGGAGTGGTGTTTTGCGCCTCGTCTAAAATAATAAAAGCGTCGTCTAAGGTGCGGCCGCGCATATAGGCTAAGGGTACAACCTCTATTACCTGCTTCTCCAGCAGCTTAGCGGCGCGATCGTGACCCAAAGTGTCGTCCAGGGCATCATAAACGGGGCGCAAATAAGGATTAACCTTGTCCTGCAGATCGCCGGGCAAAAAGCCCAGCTTTTCGCCGGCTTCCACAGCGGGACGGGCCAAAATCAGCTTGGCCACCCGCTGCGCCTTAAGAGCGGTGACGGCTTTGACAACGGCCAGATAGGTTTTGCCCGTACCGGCGGGGCCGATGGCAAAGGTTAGATCGTGATTATCGATGGCCCGTAGGTAATTGTACTGGCCGATGCTTTTGGCGCGGATGCTGCGGCCGCGGGGAGTGATAAAGACCACCTCGCCGAGCTGCTTAACCATTTCCTCCGCCTTTTGTTTTTTTAAAGCCAGCGCGTAATTAACTGCCAGGGGGCTGATGGGCGCGCCGCCCTCGGCCAAAGAAATCAGATGGCCAAAGACCGTTTGCGCCTCGGCCAGATCTTGTTCGTCACCGGTTAACATAACCTCGTCGCCGCGAATGACGATTTTGGCCTTAAGACCTTTTTCCAGCAAGCGCAAATTTGTGTCGCGCTCGCCCAAAATTACCTGCGCCCTTTCGATATCCCCCAAAGACATCTTGATTTCGCTCAAATATCTTCCTCCTTTGGCAGCAGCGCCCATTGCGCCTTTAGATCCTGCTCCGTTTGTTCTTTATATAAAGAAATATCCTCTAATACCGTAACCGTCAGCTTGGCAGTTTGCTCCTGCTCGCTGCCAAAGCACTGCAAATCCGTATCTATGACCCTGCCCTCGTCGGGCAAAAGACGGATAACCTCGTTGCGGGCGGCAACCTCCGCCCGAGAACGCGCCTCTTGCTCAGATAATGTGAGGGTGCGCTTAACCTGCTGAAAATATACTGTTTCTATAACTTCTACGGGCAGAGCAAATTTCCTCCAAAAAGTCAGCGGTGCAATCTTTTTTTGCTGCGCATAAAGCAAGTAGGGACAAAAGGCCTCGCCCACAAGATATAGGGGCGGCTGCCCCTCATATTGCAAAGCAAGGGAATATCTGCGCTGGCCGGTAAACTCGCGCAGCTCTTTTTTTAAGGGTACGCTGCAAGTGGCCTCGTAGCGGGTTTTGGCGGCAATTATGGCAGAGGCGGTGGTAGCTCCGTCGGCATCCGCGCCCAGCACCAGCAAATCTCCCGCCTGCACCGTATCACCCGCTTTGGCAACGGCCGTACCGCGCCGCACAAAAAGCTGTTCCAGCACGCCGTCGCGGGCGGCATAGATAGAGCCTAAGGGCAGGGGCGCATCCTTTTTGGCAGGAACGCTGCGCCTTTGCACCTGGATAGTGATTTTTTGCTTGTGGGCCGCTATATCTGCCCAAACAAAATCGGGCAGGCTGTCCAACAGGATCTCTTCCGCGCTGTCGCAATCCAGCATAAAGCGCAAACGGCCCGCTTTGATGCCGTTTTGCTCGCAAAGCTCTTTAATCTGCGCCGCATCGCCGGGTTTAAGCTCGCCCTTGCTCGTGACCTCAACTTCGGTTATCAGCTGTCCGAATAAAAGCAAGCCGACCGCAAAAAGGATAATGCCCAAGGCAAAAAAAGGACGGCGGCGCAGCCAGGCCAGATAAACGGGCAGACCGTAACGCTCCAGCAGGCGCAGACGGCAGCGGCTGCGGCGCGCCAATTCAAAAAGCTCTCTTAAATCGGCCTCATAGGCCTCAACCAGTAAGCCGTCCTCACGCTCCTCTTGAGCCTGCAAATAAAGGCCCCGCTGCGCGGCCAGATTAAAGAGCTTTTCCGGCGCATCGCCGCTTAAAAGCAGCAAGGCGCGACCCTGCGGCCTCACGCAGTAACCTCCGGCAAAGATATTGCCTCAATTTTCCCTTTTACCAGCAATTCACCTTCTTCGCTGATGCTGATTTTTAAAGCCTCACCCGTAACCTTGACCTCACCGCTTTCCGTACCGACCACAAGTGACTTTTGATCATAATAGATGATGCCCCGCCCGCCGCAAAGCGCCAGCCCGTCACCCTCACGATAAATAAGCCTCAATCCGCCCGCTACCTCTACGGGAATATCGAGAGTTTTTGAGATATTTTGCCGAATTCTTTTTGCCATAAGAAGACCTCCCTCGTTGATTTATATGAGGGAGGTAAGAAAGCTAGACATTGTCTAAAGCAGACTATCTAAAAACGGCCGGCAAAATTATTGTTTTTAAGCTTTGCTTTATTTGACCTTGATTTTGCCGTCCTCGCCGACGCTGACGGCAAGAGCTTTTTTGGCATTGGCCAGCATAATATGGGCCAGAGGATTTTCTACCTGCCGCTGAATTACGCGGCGCAGCTCACGCGCGCCAAAAGCCTCAGAAAAGGCCTGCGCGGCCAGCACTTGCGCTACCTGATCGTCAATACGCAAGCCTACGCCCGCCGCGGCGGCGGCTGTTTTGATGTCTTTGAGCATTATCAGCGCAATTTTTTGCAGATCATCGGGGCGCAAACGGTTAAAAAGAATTATATCGTCAACGCGATTGATGAATTCGGGGCGTAAATACCGGTAAAGGGCCTCTATAACCTCCGACAGATTGTTGGCGCCCTCGCCCTTGTTGCCGAACCCGGCGTTGGTGGTCATTATCACCACGCAGTTTTCAAAATTAACGACCCTGCCATGCGCATCCGAGACTCTGCCGTCATCGAGAATTTGCAGCAGAATGTTCAGCACATCGGGGTGAGCCTTTTCTATTTCGTCAAACAAGACCACCGCATAAGGCTTGCGGCGGATCTTTTCCGTCAGCTGACCGGCCTCATCATAGCCCAGATAACCGGGAGGCGCGCCGATTAAGCGCGAAACGGTATGCTTTTCCATAAATTCCGACATATCAAAGCGGATAATGCTCTCGGCGGAGTCGAACAGGTCTAAGGCCAGCTGCTTGGCCAGCTCTGTTTTGCCGACGCCCGTCGGGCCGGCAAAAATCATCGAAACGGGCTTGCGTTTGGGAGAAATTCCGGCGCGATGGCGTTTAAGGCCGTCACAAATGACCTCGACGGCCGCATCCTGATTGACAATCCGCTCGCGCAGGCGCGCGCCTAAGCCTTGCAGCCGCTCGCCTTCTGAACGGGAAACGCGCCCGGCGGGGATTTTTGTCCACTCCTCAATCACCTTGGCCAAGTGGTCGGGCTTGAGCTTGGGACGGGAGGAGGCTTTTAAAACCGCCTCGATCTCGCGTTCGCCGCTTTCCTTCATACGGATCATCGAGCAGATATCCTGATTGCTGTCGGCATGGGGGTTAGCCCGGCTGTAACGGATCGCCTCGTCGATTTCCAGCTGCTCTTTGCGCATTGCGGCAATCGTTTGCAGGCCGGTATCGCTCAGCTTGGCAATTACGCAGGCCTCGTCAAGCAGATCGACGGCCTTGTCGGGCAGGCAGCGGTCGGTGATGTAGCGGTCGGCCAAAAAAACGGCAAAATCTATTGTTTCGTCGTCAATCGCAACGCCGTGATAATCTTCAAAGCGCTCGCGGCTGCCCTTTAAAATTTCCGCCGCCTCACTTAAAGACGGCTCCTCGACAACAATTGATTGAAAACGCCGCTCTAAGGCTCCGTCCTTTTCGATACTGCGGCGGTACTCGGACAAGGTCGTTGAGCCGATAATTTGCAGCTCCCCGCGGGAAATGGCCGGTTTGATAATATTGGCGACATTCATTGAAGCCTCGTTGCCGCCCGTACCGATAATTGTATGGATTTCATCAATATATAAAATAATATCGCCGCGGAGCTTAATTTCGCTCAAAAGCTGCTTCATCCTTGCTTCAAACTGGCCGCGGTACTGCGTACCCGCCACTAAAGCCGATAAATCCAGCTCAAAAATTTGCTTTTGCATCAGCTCTGTGGGAACGGCTTTTGCGGCAATTTTTTGGCACAGGCCTTCTACTATGGCCGTTTTGCCGACGCCGGCCTCACCGATTAAGCAGGGATTATTTTTGCTGCGGCGGCAGAGGATATGCAGCAGACGGTTGGTTTCGGCACGGCGGCCGACTACGGGATCCAGCTTAGCGTGAGCCGCGGCCTCCGTCAGATTACGGCAGACCGTTTGTAAAAGATTTTCCGCCCTGTGCTCGCGCTCCTCTCCCCTGCCGCTGTTAAAAACCTGAGAGCGGCAACCGTCGGACTGATACCTTCCCGCCGTTTTTTGTTCGGCCAAGGCCGTTAAAGCCTCCTGCAAAAAGTCGGCATCGCTTAATTTGGCCTTGATTTGCTCGTTGCCGCTTTGAAAAGCGCACAAATAACATAACTGCTCGCCGCCGTCGATAATGGCGGCCTGATAATTTCCGCATTTGCTGCACAGCATATTTTTCGCCCCTTTGAGAATAATTCTAGCCGGAATTAAAGCAGATCTCCGGGTTTTTATCTATACTCTTATTGTCGGTTAAACAGCAATTATATATTTATTTATTTTTTATTTATTGTCAGCGCTTGATAAAACAGTTAGACAAATAACTCCTTATCTCCTGCCTTTTTAAAGCAAACAAAAAAACCGCTTGATTAAGCGGCCGTCTAAGGCAGCGCCGGTAAACAGGGAATAAAAAAGAAAAAATATTGCTAATAATTATTTAAAAGCCTGCTAAGGAGCCAAAAGCGGGATAATTTGCTTTTGTTGTTAAAAAAATAATTGATTTATAAGCGGGTTTTTTATTCGCAATCAATACCGGAGCTGAGCCGGCTGTGCAAAAATTTGATAAAGTCTTTTTCGGGCAAGGGGTAGGAATAATAAAAGCCCTGAATAAAATCAATTTGCAAAGCATCTGCATATTCTGCTTCGGCAGCATCCTCCACGCCCTCAATAATAATTTTTAGCTTGGCCCGTTTAAACATTTTAACAAGATCATTAAAAAACAGCATGGCAAAATCGCTGTTTTTGTCGGTCAGCAAACTGCGGTCAAGCTTGACAGCGTTAAAGGGCAGGCTGATTACCTGCACCAAATTGGAATAACCGGTGCCGAAATCATCTAAAGCAAAGCAATAGCCCAAAGCCTGCAGGCGTGTCATACAGTCTCTTAAAATATCACAGGATACGGTAGCGGCCGTTTCTGTTACTTCAAAGCAAAGGCCGGCCGGATCGACCGCATAAGAGCTGACCAGCTCATGCAGCTTATCGGCAAAGCCGGGGCTAAAAAATTCCGACGCGGAAAGATTAACCTCTAAAACACCCTGCCAGTTTTTCATCAAGGCCTGGTTATTGATAATAAACTGACAGCTTTTTTTTATCACCAATTCGTCAATTTGACGAATTAAGCCGGCCCGTTCGGCCAATGGGATAAACTCGGAAGGAGAAACGCTGCCCAAAGACTCATTATTAAAACGCAATAAAACCTCGGCCACAGGATAGTTACGCTCGGCTGTTGAGTAAATAGGCTGAAAAATAAGCTCAAAATTACCGCCGCCGCCCTCTAAGGCCAGGCGCAAGGCTTCTTCTATTTCCAGCTTTCGTTTAATGGCAGCTAAATATGCGCCCTCCAGGATCAGGCTTCGGCCGTTGTCGCCCTTTTCTAAATCACCGAAAGCCGCCTCTAAGGCACTGACTATGTTCTCGGCGCTCGAAAAATAATTGATATTTTGCAGCAGGCAGTTGTTAACATAAAGGTTAAGCTTCATACCGCCGACCTGCCAGGGCTGGGCAAAGCGCTCGTCTAAAGCCTTTAAAACCTCCGCATAGGCTTCGCCTGTAAAAATAATCATCGCAAAGCGGGTACCGGACAGACGAAAGCTCCAGCAGCCCTTAGGCAGTCCTCTTAAAAAACTGCCCACCTGCCTTAACAGCTGGTGGCCCGCTTCTGTTCCCAATAAAGAATTAACCCGATTAAAGCCGCCGATATTAATGGCAATCAGCCGGCAAGGCCTTTTGTCCTCCAGGCAGCTGCGCAAAAACAGCAGCAGAGCCTCAAAATTAAAAACATCCGAAACAATGTCACGCATATCGTCGGAGTTTTGTATGGTAATAAACATCATGGTTATAGACAGGGCAATAGCTACGCCGATTAACAATAAGCTGGGGAAAAAATATTGAATTAAAACAGCTGCCACAATAAGAAAAATAAAGCATAAAATCGTTTTATATTGAATCGGCTGCAGCCTGCTGCGAAATTTTACCGTGTAATAAACAGTTACAAGCATATAAAAAAGGCTGCCCAAAAAAAAGTAGTTAAACAATGGGCCGCGCGTATAAATATTGATTTCGTTACTGTAAAAAACCAATTTGGTTAAAGGGTTTATGAGCAGAATTACTTCAAAAAAAATCATGGGAAAAAGTAAAACCGCCGCTTTGGCACCGGTAAATTGCTTTATTTGCCCCGCAAGCACCAAAATATAAAAAATCACCAGCACCGGAAAGATATTTTGCAGAGAATAAAATGCTGTGTTGACAATTAAAACCAGCCAATAGGGATAACGATCAAGATATGTAATAAACACCGAGCTGAGTATATCTAAAGCTAAATCGGTAATTGCAACCCATAAAATAAAGCCGAATAATTTATTGGCGGCATTGGGGAAATTTCTTCTTTCGAAAAAGCGCGCCGTTATAATAATTAAAAAAATAAAGGCTGAAATTTCATAACCATAAATATAATGCATAGATACACTCCGCCGTCAGCTAATGAGAAAAAACAACCTCCATTAATAATAATACATTGGAATGTATAAATCAAGCTCTTTTTACTTTTTATGACAATTTTTTCTACGCTCAAAGCCCTTGATAAGTAAAGCCACGCGCGCTCAATACCGCCTGACGCTCAAAGCCGACCTCCTTCAGCAGCTGCCGCGCCTCGTCAAAGCCATAACACAAAGCCGCAGCTTCGTGGGCATCGGAGGTAATGATCACCTCGCCGCCCAAGCTGCGCCAATAGGCCAGCTCCCGCTCGGCAGGATAAAAATCCTGGCGGTAGCCGCGGTAGGCTCCGCCTGTGTTCAGCTCCAATAAACAGCCCGCCTGAGCGCAAACGCGCAGCGCGGCCTGCGCCGCCTGCCGATAGGCGGGGGAATTTTCTGCAAAAAAGCGGTCCGCGGCGTTAAGCTTGCGCAGCAAGTCAAAATGGCCGATAATATCGGGGCGCAGGCTTTGCGCCATTTGCGCCACCTGCGCAAAATATTTTTGCACAAAAGCCTCGGGGCTGCCGCCGCACAGCTCGGCAATACACTGGCAAAGCTGACTGCCTGTATAGTCGATGGTATAATATTTTTTGTTTTCGGTGTCGGCAAGATAATGCACGCTGCCGATGATATAAGCATAGCCCTCCGTCGGCTCGCAGGAAAAAAAATCCTGCTCGATACCGCAAAAGAGGGCTATTTGCCTGTGATATTTTGCTTTTAGGCGGGCAATTTCCTGACGGTAGGCGCCGGTGGCCGCGCGGCTCATACAGCAGTCCTCATCAAAGGCAGTGTAAGAATGGCCGCTAAAGCCCAGGGCGCAAAGCCCCCGCTCAAGAGCGGCCTTGACCATTTCTTCCGCAGTGTTTAAGCCATCGCAAAAATCAGTATGAATATGGGCGTCGGATAACATATTACTGCATCCTCTCCTGCTTGACCTTATGGTCGATAATATGGCGCCCGGCCAGCTCGTCGGTAATATCTTGCAAGGTAATGCCGTTTTGCACCATTAAAACCATTATGTGATAGCAAAGGTCGGCAATCTCATAAACCGTCGCCGCTTGATCGTTATCCTTGGCGGCAATAATCACCTCGGTAGATTCCTCGCCGATCTTTTTAAGAATTTTATCCGTGCCCTTTTCAAAAAGATAGGTTGTGTAGCTGCCCTCGGGCAATTTTTCCTTACGCTCCTGCAAAAGACGGTAAAGCCCCGCATAACTAAAGGCTTTGACCTGCTCATCCGTATAAATAGGATTAAAAAAGCAGCTTTCGGCTCCCGTATGGCAGGCAGGCCCGCTTTTAATGACCTCGACCACCAGCGCATCACCGTCGCAATCAGCACTGATGCTGACTATTTTTTGCTTGTTGCCGCTTTCTTCGCCCTTGCGCCAGAGCTTTTGGCGACTGCGCGAATAAAAGCAGGTATAGCCCTCGGCCAGCGAAATTGCCAGGCTTTCTTCATTCATATAGGCCAGCGTTAAAACCTCTTTGCTGTAATAATCCTGCACGATAGCGGGTATTAAGCCTTTTTCATCATATTTAAGCATCGCTTTCTCCTTTATTAATTTTTGTGCCGCAGCTGTGGCAAAAAACCGCACCCTCCATTAATGCCGTGCCGCATTTATAGCAGTATTTGGCCTGCTGTACACGGGGATTATCATCAACGGCTGCTGCTTTTTGTTTTTGTTCTTGCTCTTGTAATTCGGCAGGCTTGCTTTCAACCTTATCTAAATTATTTGCCACCGGCGCGGGGGCTGCCGCCGCTTGTGCTTGGCGTTTTTTGTACACAGCCAGGTAAACACCCACAGCCGCCAAAATACCGATAATAATCAACACCGCAGGCCAAATGTTGCCTTTTTCATATTGAGCGGCTAAGCTGCCTTGAGGGGCTTTTTGAGCGGCAGGCAAATCAAAGCTTTTTACCATTTCTACCAACATTTGAGAGTGCGCCCAAGATAAATAACCGTTTAAATCAACACCTGTAGCCGCCAAAACCCGGCCGTTATAGATCGTATAAAAGATTTGTCCGCCTATATATTGGCCGTCAGCTTGCATTTCGTAATACCAAAAGCTGATAAAATTGGTGTTAGAAGCATTAAATAATTTATAACCGTCATAAATTCTGTTAGTCGTTTGGGAACTTTGTATCGTTATGTACTCCTCGGCCAGCTTATCCAACTCTTCATTCGGCAGGTTGGCAAAACTGAAAATTTGCCGGCTTTGCTCATTCTCCCAGGCTTCCAATTTAATAATACTCTTTGTGTCATCGGTGGAAGAGGCTGTTAAATAAAGGCCATCGTTTGTTCCGTCGGCAAGTGTTACCTCGTAGGTTTCGTTTAAGTTAAGCTGAAGATCCAGAGCTTCTATATTATATTGATTGGTAAATGCTTGAGGATTAGGCTTATCTAAAGTTACGGTAAATGCAACGCTGTCTATCATCTCGCGCATAATCCGCCTTAAATCTTCTGTTACCTCGCCTTCATAGCTGACCAGCCAAAAGTCAAAATAGCGTCCGTTATAATAAGTACCATAATTTAACAGATAACGATCCTCTTCTCCTCCGTGATTTAATACATCGTTAAAAATATAAGTAACAGAATCGGTACGATACAAGCCGGTATTGGCTAAACTTAAATTGAGCTGTTGCTGCTGAAAATCGTTTTGATAGTCTTCAATCAATTTATCGAGTTCATACTCGCTAAGTAGATTTAAATTAAAAAAAGCTTGGGTGTCAATATCTTCTTTGCATTTAATATAAATTGAGTGTGTTTGCTCTTTATCGTATGCCAGTAAATAAAAATCGGCTTCATTTAATGCTAGGTTTACCTCTTCAAGCGATAAATTAAACATTTTTAAAACAGGTTCGTTGCCCATCATATTACGCGTAAAAACCGCATAATCGTCGGGCAGGCTTAGTTGCATACTAAAATCGTCAATAGTATAGTCAGCCGCCGCTGCGGGTAAGGACAAGGCTGTAAACAAAATTACCACAATGATTAAAAGCATTAGCAGTTTTTTCATTTTTCTTCTCCCCCGTTTGGTTTTAAAGTATCATATATATGCCGTTTGTACGCAGATAATGTTTTAGTCTTCGCCTTTTTCTATTTTAGTGCCGCAGACATGGCAAAAAACCGCGCCCTCCATTAATGCCGTACCGCATTTATAGCAGTATTTGGCCTTGCGCACGCGCGTGGTATCGTCAACGGCTGCTGTTACCTGCTCTTGCTCAATCAATTCGGTAGGCTTGCTTTTCACCTCAGCTAAATGCTTTGCCACCAGCGCGGCGGCTGTTGCCGCTGCTGCCGCTGCCTCAAGCTTTATTGCCTCATCTGCCTTTACTGCCTCCCTTGCCGTTGAGGCTTCTGCCTCGCAGGCCGCTACCTCTGCCTCTATAAGCTGTGCCGCGGAATTAAGTTCGGAATCTTTTTGAGCCTTAATTTGGCGACGGTGGCGTACAGCCAGATAAACACCGACAACCACCAGTATGCCGATAATAATTAACACCACAGGCAACGCGCTGCCTTTTTGATATTGAGCGGCTAAGCTGCCCCGGGGTGCTTTTTGCGCGACAGGCAAATCAAAGCTTTTTACCATATCTACCAGCATATTAGAGTGCGCCCAATCTAAACCGCCCTCCATACCGCAATATAAAGCCCTAAAAACCTTGCCGTTATAAACCGTATATATTTCTTGTACTCTAACAAGCTCACCACCATCTTTTTTGCTATAATACCAAAAGCTGACAAAATTAATTTCGGGAGAAGTATATATTTGATAGTCGTCATAAACCTTGTTAGTTTGTAAGCTCGCTGCCGTAAAATCCACGGCAAAAGTTTTTAGCTCTTCTTCCGGTAAATCGGCAAAGCTGAAAATTTGCCTGCTTCGCCCGTCCTCCCAGACTTCCAGCGTAATAAAACCCGGTGTACCGTCAATGGCAACGGCTGTTAAATAAACATTATCGTTTGCTCCGTCACTGAGCCTGACATCAAAGGCCTCATTTATTTTTAATTTTAAACCAAGCTCTTTGATATTATATTGCTTGTTAAAAGAGGTATCCTGCGGTTTATCCAAGGTAACGGAGAATTTTACGCTGTTGATAATATTTTGCAGCAGCTGACTTTGTTCTGCTGTTATTTCGCCGTCGTAATTAATAAAATAAAAATCAAAACTGCGTCCGTTATAATAAGTACTGTAATTTAAAAGCGGACTGTCT
>JAQVWQ010000035.1 GCA_028709615.1 Clostridia bacterium
GGTGAAGATAACTGATTAAAGTAAAGGTTAAGTATGATTTACTTGAGGATATGTTACAAAAGGCAAAAGAAAGTGAACAAGAATTGGAATTGCCCGATGACGCTTGCCTGGGTGATATTTTAACTCTGCTGGAAATACCCGAGTATTTAATTGCCTTGATCACAGTTGATAAGTTACCGTCGGAAAAGACCGCTGCTTTGTATGACGGGGCATATGTTGAGTTTTTTCCGATGTTTGCGGGAGGCTAAGAGAGAGGTAATAATGATGGGCAAATACGCAAATAAATTATTAAGAGTTGATTTGACAAACGGTAAAATAAGCACAGAAGCACTGGACGAGGCTTTTATCAGAAAAACGCTGGGCGGCAAGGGGCTGATATCACATTATTTACTTAAAGAAGTGCCGGCAAAAATTGACGCTTTTTCGCCTTTAAACGAGTTGGTTTTTGCCTGCGGTGTATTAACGGGCGTACCGGTATCAGGTATGACAAGAATTATTTGCGGAGGAAAATCTCCGCTGACAGGCGGTTACGGCCAATCCGAAGGAGGCGGCCCGTTTGGGCCCGAGCTGAGAAAAACAGGTTATATGGCGATAATTTTTCAAGGTAAAGCCGCAAAGCCTGTTTATTTGTATATTAACGGGCCGCAAGCCGAGTTGCGCTCTGCCGAGCATTTATGGGGGTTAGAAACAGGCCAAACCAATGATCTGATCGAGGCTGAAATCGGCCATAAAGCAAAAATGGCCATCATCGGCCCCGCAGGTGAAAATTTGGTGCGCTACGCCTGCATAATCAATGATTTGCGCCATGCTAACGGCCGTAACGGCTTCGGCGCGCTGATGGGCAGTAAAAAGCTCAAGGCTATTGTCGTCAGGGGTGATCAAAAAGTACCTGTTGCCGATCGCGCCGCAATGTCTGCCATAGCCAAGAATTTTATAAATACTCATATGAATGATCCGTTATCGGTCGGCTTAAAAAAATACGGAACGAGTATCGGCGTTACGGGATTTTCCGCCGGCGGCATTTTACCAACAAAGAATTTTAACAGCGGCAGCTTTGAAAAAGCTATTGATACAGGCGGCGAATTTATGCACGAGAATTTTAAGGTGCAAATTCACGGTTGTCCCGGCTGCGCCATTAAATGTAAACGCACTATCGAAATAAAGGATTTTATTGACAGTCGTTACGGAGGCCCCGAATATGAAACCTTGGCCTCCTTCGGCTCGCTGATTTTAAACGGTGACATTAAATTTGCGCTTAAAGCTCACGAGGTCTGTAACCGTTTGGGTATTGATACGATCAGCAGCGGATCGACGATTGCCTTTTTAACCGAGTGCGCTGAAGCCGGTTTATTAAAGGACAGTGCTTACAACGAAAAACTGCTTGCTTTTGGTGGAGATAGCGGCAAAGTTGCCATAGAGCTTTTATTTGAGATTGCGTACCGATCCACAGCTGTCGGTGATCTGCTGGCTGAGGGCAGTCAGAGAATAGCTGCTCAACTGCCAAAAGAGGCGCAAAAGTTTCTTACCACCTGCAAAGGACAGGAGGTTGCCATGCACGAGGCTCGCGGTAAAACGGGTGTGGGCTTAGGTTATGCGCTCAATGAGTTCGGCGGTGACCATATGGTAATCGGCCATGACCCTTTGTTTAAGGTTGAGGGCCCGCCTTTGCAAAAAATGCGGCAAATCGGTTTGAGTGAGCCAATGGAGCTTTATGGATTTTCAGCCAAAAAGATAAGGGACTTTTCTCTTTTGCAATTTTGGTGGAGTATGTTTAACTGCGCGGGTATTTGCTTTTTTGCTTGCGCTCCGCGTGGAGCGATGCCGCCACTTGAGCTTTTGGAGCTTTTGCGGGCGGTCACCGGTTGGGATTTAACTATTGATGAACTGCTCTATTGCGGTGAACGCGCCGCAATGATGGGTAGGCTTTTTAATCTGCGAGAAGGAATCGGCGCAGAAGCGGATACCCTGCCTGAACGACTGACCGAGCCCTTGGGCGGCGGCATTTTAAAAGGCCGCGAAATTGACCGCGAAGAATTGGCATTGGCCATTAAAGAATATTATTCTGTCTGCGGTCTTGATGAAGAAGGGATACCTTTTTTGCAAACCTTGGAGCACCTTGATTTGCAGGAATATTAAAACAACACGCCTTGCTGAAAAATATCGGCAAGGCGTGTTGTTTTTATTGCTTGATAATTATGCCTACGGGGCAGTGGTCGCTGCCGAAAATATCGTTATAAATCAGGCTGTCTTGCAGCTTATTACTGATACGGTTGGAGCATAAAAAGTAGTCGATACGCCAACCGGCATTTTTTTCGCGGGCTTTAAAGCGATAAGACCACCATGAATAAGCTTCGGTCAGGTCAGGGTAAAAATAACGGAAGCTGTCTGTAAAACCGCTGTTAAGCAAGGACGAGAAGGCAGCGCGTTCTTGATCGGTAAAGCCCGCGTTTTTGCGGTTGGTTTTGGGGTTCTTTAAATCAATTTCTTGATGTGCCACATTTAAGTCACCGCAGATGATAACGGGTTTATGTTTGTCTAAACATTTTAGGTAATTGGCGAAATCGGCTTCCCAGCGCAAACGGTAGTCAAGTCTTGCCAAGCCTTCCTGTGAATTGGGCGAATAACAGTTTACCAATATATAATCGGCAAATTCGCAGGTGATAATGCGGCCTTCGTGGTCATGCTCATCAATGCCCATCCCGTAACTGACAGAAAGCGGCTCGGTTTTACAAAAGACAGCAACGCCGGAGTAGCCTTTTTTTTCTGCGCTGTTCCAATATTGAAAATATCCGTCAAGCTTTAAATCCAATTGATGAGGCTGCATTTTTGTTTCTTGCAGGCAAAAGCAGTCGGCTTGTTCATTAGTGAAAAAATCCATAAACCCCTTACCCAAACAAGCGCGCAGGCCGTTGACATTCCATGAAATCAGCTTCATTTGTTTAACTCCTTTGGCATTTTTTATATTGTAGCATTATTTTGCCTTAATTTAAAGATATTTTATTAGTTACTTGCCAATTAATATTTTTACAGTATAATATATCTATTAGATATATTATTAATAAAGGGGCTAAGCTTTTATTAAGCAAATAAGTAAAGTACTAAAATAGGGGGCTTAAATTATTTAAAGCTGGAATATGCGCGCTACAACATTGATATTACTCATAAGCAGCAGCAATTAGTAAAAGACAGGGAAAAAAGGAGCGTTATAAATGATTATTTTATATTTGTTTGTAGCTTGCTTCGGTTTGTTGGTCGGCTTTTCAAAATGGGTTAAGTAGGTTAGGCTTATTATGAAAATATTATTTTTAAACGACAACTTGCTGTTCGCGGCCGAGAATACAACAATTTCCCGATGTGCCCACTTAATTGGCTTTTGCCTAAAGCTACTTTGTTGAATTTTTTATCACTTTCTGTAACAGATCATTGACAAACCTACAAATAGTGCAGGGTATTTTTTTAATATAAATATTGCTAATTGTATTTCGATGTGGTATTATAAACATTAAGCGTTTTTAAGCTTTAAAAAGGGGAGAGGTTAATGTTTAATGTTGACGAAATATTAAAAATCAAGGCACAAAAAGCCGAATGGGAGAAGAAAACAGCAGCTGCTTTGGCTAAAAGGCCCGAGCGTAAGACTGGTTTTGTTACTTCTTCCGATTTGGAATTTGATCGTTGCTATACGCCTGACAATATCGAAAATTTTAATTATATAGATCAATTGGGGATGCCCGGAGAATATCCTTATACGCGTGGTGTACAAGCAACCATGTATCGCGGGCGCCATTGGACAATGCGCCAATATGCCGGTTTCGGTTCGGCATCGGAAACGAACCAGCGCTTTAAATATCTTTTGGAAAACGGCGTTTCCGGTTTGTCCTGCGCTTTTGATTTGCCCACGCAAATCGGCTACGATAGCGATGATATGATGGCCAAGGGTGAGGTTGGCAAGGTTGGCGTGGCTATTGATTCGTTGGCAGATATGGAGGTGCTGTTTGACGGTATTCCTTTGGACAAGGTTTCCACCTCGATGACAATCAATGCTCCTGCCGCCGTACTGTTGGCTATGTATGTGGCTTTGGCCGAAAAACAGGGTGTGCCGCCGACTGCTATTAATGGGACAATTCAAAACGATATTTTAAAAGAGTACAGCGCAAGAGGCACTTATATTTTTCCGCCTAAAGAGTCAATGCGCCTGATTACAAATATTTTTGAGTACTGTGCTAAGGAAGTTCCCAACTGGAACACGATCAGTATTTCCGGTTACCATATCCGCGAGGCGGGGGCTTCCGCCGTGCAGGAGATTGCCTTTACGCTGGCAGACGGTATCGCTTATGTAGAGGCTGCTTTAAATGCCGGTTTAAAGATTGATGAGTTTGCTCCGCGCTTATCTTTCTTTTTTAATGCACATCTGAACTTTTTTGAAGAGATAGCCAAATATCGGGCGGCTCGCCGTATTTGGGCTAAGCTGATGAAGGAGCGCTTTGGCGCAACTAAAGAAAAATCGATGATGCTGCGTTTTCATACACAAACAGCCGGCTGTACTTTAACCGCCCAGCAGCCTGATGTTAATGTTGTTCGTGTTGCCTTCCAGGCGATGTCCGCAGTTTTAGGCGGAACGCAATCGTTGCACACTAATTCCAAAGATGAGGCTTTGGCCTTGCCGACAGAAGCAAGTGCGTTGCTGGCTCTCAGAACTCAGCAGGTGATCGGGTTTGAAACCGGTGCGGCCGATACTGTTGACCCGCTTGGCGGTTCTTATTTTATTGAAGCTTTAACTGATGAAATTGAAGCTAAGGTTATGAAGTATATTGAGCATATCGATAAGCTTGGCGGGGCTGTACGCGCTGTCGAAATAGGCTATATTCAAAAAGAAATTCAAGAAAGCGCCTATAAATATCAAAAGGCTATTGAAAGTGGAGAACAGATAGTTATCGGTGTCAATAAGTTTACCATGCCTGAGGAAGTTCCCACCGGTTTGTTAAAAGTTGACAGCACAGTAGAGGAACACCAGGTTGCCGCTTTAACTAAGCTTAAAGAGAGTCGCGATAAGGCAAAAATACGAGAGGTTCTGTCCGAATTGGAAGCTGCGGCAAAGACGGATGCCAACTTAATGCCCTTTATTTTGAATGCCGTTAAGGAATATGCGACTATCGGAGAAATTTGCAATATACTGCGCGGAGTATTTGGTGAATATACCGCGCCCGTTATGTTCTAAAGGGGGAAATATAATGGAAAGAAAAATCAGAGCTTTGATTGCCAAGCCCGGCTTGGACGGCCATGACCGCGGCGCAAAAATTATTTGTCAAGCCCTGCGTGACGCAGGTATGGAGGTTATTTATACAGGCCTTCGCCAAACACCTGCGCAAATTGTAGCAGCAGCAATTCAAGAAGATGTCGATGTTGTCGGACTCTCTTCACTGTCCGGTGCGCACAACCATTTGTTTCCTCCCGTTCGTCAGCTATTAAACGAGCAGGGGGCTGAAGATATTTTGGTTTTTGGCGGAGGAGTCATTCCCGCCGAAGATATAGAAGGCTTAAAGGAGGCCGGCATTGCTCCGATATTTACGCCCGGCACATCAACACAAGATGTAGTGGATTTTTTATTTGATTATTTTAAAGATAAGGAGTAGGGGAAAATGGTCTTTAAGGTCTTAAAAATTGATCATATCGGCGTAGCAGTTCGTGATTTGGATGAGTCTGCCAAGTTTTGGGAAAATATTATCGGGTTAAATATCACTGCTACCGAAACGGTAGAAAGTCAAAAAGTCACAACCGCTTTTATGCCGACGGGTGACAGCGAGCTGGAGCTGTTGGCGGCTACGGCAGACGACAGTGCAGTTGCTAAGTTTATAGAAAATAAGGGCGAGGGCATTCAACATTTAGCTCTGCGCGTTGATAATATAGAAAACGCCTTGGCTGACTTAAAAGCTGCCGGGGTGCGTTTAATAGACGAAGTTCCCCGTCCCGGTGCGGGCGGCGCAAAAATTGCTTTTTTGCATCCCAAAAGCACGGGCGGTATTTTGCTTGAATTATGTCAGAGAGATTAAAGGAGCTGTGTAAATGAACAAAGAGCAAAAATCAGAGAAGCTTGCAGCCCTTAGACTAGAGGCAGAAGCAGGCGGCGGTAAGGCCAGAGTGGAAAAGCAGCACGCCGCCGGTAAATTGACGGCTCGTGAGCGTATAAACCTGCTGCTGGACGAGGGTAGCTTTATTGAGTTGGATAAATTTGTAACCCATCGCGGTACAGAATTCGGTATGCAAAAAACCAAGGCTCCCGGCGAGGGTGTTGTTACCGGTTACGGTTCTATCGATGGCCGTTTGGTATATGTTTTTTCTCAGGATTTTACTGTTTTGGGCGGTTCTTTGGGTGAAATGCATGCCGCCAAAATTTGTAAGGTAATGGACCTGGCTTTAAAGGTCGGCGCTCCGGTAATAGGTATTAACGACAGCGGCGGCGCCAGAATTCAAGAGGGGATTGATGCCTTGAACGGCTATGGGGAAATTTTCCGTCGCAATACCCTGGCATCGGGTGTTATTCCGCAAATCTCCGTTATAATGGGGCCTTGTGCGGGCGGTGCAGTTTATTCGCCTGCTTTAACAGATTTTATTTTTATGGTTGACAAGTCGCAAATGTTTATTACCGGCCCGCAGGTCATTAAGGCCGTAACCGGTGAGTCGGTGACAGCCGACGAGCTGGGCGGAGCCTCTGTCCATAATACCATCAGCGGTAACGCGCATTTTTATGCCGCTGATGAGCATGAGTGTATTGCTCAAATAAAGCAACTGTTTTCTTATATACCTTCTAACAATCTTGACGGAGCTGAAATTGTAGAAGCGGGCGATCCGGCCGATCGCTTGTGTTTAGAGTTGGATGAGATTGTAAATGACGATTCTAACAAGCCTTATGATATGAGCGAGATTGTTCGCGGCCTGGCAGATAACGGACAATTTATGGAAATTCAATCTAATTTTGCCAAGAATATTATTATCGGTTATATTCGTTTAAACGGCATACCGGTCGGTGTTATTGCCAATCAGCCCAAAAGGATGGCCGGCTGCTTAGATATTGATGCCTCTGACAAGGCTTCACGCTTTATTCGCTTTTGTGATTGCTTTGGTATTCCTATATTAACCTGTGTTGATACTCCCGGCTATTTACCGGGTGTTTCGCAGGAGCACGGCGGAATTATTCGCCACGGTGCCAAGCTTTTATACGCTTATTCAGAAGCATCCGTCCCTAAACTGACTTTGATAACCCGTAAAGCCTACGGCGGAGCTTATTTGGCTATGTGCGGCAAAGCTATGGGAGCCGATACCGTTTTAGCCTGGCCGACTGCGGAAATTGCTGTGATGGGTGCACAGGGTGCGGCCAGTATTGTTTTTCGTAAAGAAATTGACCAGGCCGATGACCCGGTGGCCATGAAAAACGAAAAAATCGCCGAATATGAGGAAAAATTCTCTAATCCTTACTGTGCCGCGGCGCGCGGCTTGGTTGATGTGGTGGTTGAACCTCACGAAACGCGCTATTATCTAATTAAATCTTTAGATTCCCTGTTATCGAAAAAAGAGAGCAGACCGGGCAAAAAGCACGGCAATCTGCCGCTTTAACGGGAGGGTCTCTTAAATGGGTGTAAAAGAAGCATTATTATTAAGCGGACAAACTACCTTAATCGGATTAACGGTCGTTTTTTTAGCTTTAGTTGGGTTAATGTTTGTGATAATTATATTAAATAAAACTTTGGGCGGTCAAAGGAAGCCTAAACAAGAAGCCCAGCCTGTTACAGAAAAAGCGGCAACCAAGCAGCTGTCTGTGGCAGCTCCCGTGGACTTGGTAAGCCCGATCGATATTGATGCCAAAACCGTTGCCGTGATTATGGCTGCTGTGGAAGCAGCCAGCGGCAGAGAAATAAGTACTTTGAGATTTACGGCTATTCGGCGTACACGGCAAACAGCCAAAAATCCTTGGGCCTATGCGGGCGCAGAGGGTATTATCAACAGCAGGCAGACATTTAATTAAGGAGGATTTTAAATGATAAAGAAATTCGTTGTAACTGTAAACGGTGAAAAATATGAGGTTGAGGTTGAACAAATAGGGGAGGCGGCTGCTTCCATTCCCGCAACAGTAGCTTCCGGCATAAAAGCCGAGGCGCCTGTTGCTGTCACTGCTTCTGCTGCTGCTCCCGTTAAAGCTTCTGGCGGAGAAAACGAGGTTGCCAGTCCTTTACCCGGAGTTATTTTGCGGATTAATGTTGCGGCCGGTCAGGCTGTTAAAGCGGGCGAAGTAATAATGATTTTGGAAGCCATGAAAATGGAGAACGATATCGTCGCACCCAAAGATGGAGTAATTTCTGCAATTAATGTGCAAAAAGGCGCTGCCGTACAAACCGGCGACTTACTTTTCACTATGTAGTAATGGGGGAATAAAACCTTGAGCCAATTTTTGTCCAACCTGAGAGATTTCATATTCAGCACCGGTTTTATGGCTATGAGCTGGGGAAACCTGCTGATGCTGGTAATTTCTTGTTTGTTGTTATATTTAGCTATAGTAAAAGGCTTTGAGCCGTTGCTGCTTGTACCTATTGGTTTCGGAATGATGTTGGCCAATATTCCTTTGGCTAATTTAATGGCCGAACCGATTTATAAGCTTAATGAGGCGGGAATACCCGTACTTGATACAGTCGGCGGCTTTTTGCACTATATTTATCAGGGCGATTTTTTAGGCATTTTTCCACCCCTGATTTTTCTGGGAATCGGCGCTATGACGGATTTTGGGCCGTTGATTTCCAATCCTAAATCATTAATTTTGGGCGCTGCGGCGCAGCTTGGCGTTTATCTGACCTTCTGCGGTGCTATGCTCTTTGGCTTTACCCCCCAAGAGGCAGCAGCTACGGGGATTATTGGTGGCGCCGACGGCCCGACGGCTATTTATTTGGCAATCTTTTTAGCGCCTCATCTTTTGGGGCAGGTGGCTGTGGCTGCTTACTCATATATGGCCTTGGTGCCTTTGATTATTCCGCCGATTGCCAAGGCTTTGACGACTGAGCAAGAACGAAAAATCGTTATGAAACAGACTGCTCCTGTCAGCAAGCGCGTCAGAATTATTTTCCCTATTATTTCCACAATCATTATCAGTATGCTGGTTCCTCCCGCCGCTCCTCTGATCGGTATGTTAATGCTTGGTAACCTATTCCGCGAGTGCGGAGTTACCGAGCGCCTTTCCGATACGGCTCAAAACGCTTTAATTAATATCGTCACTATTATGCTGGGCGTTTCCGTTGGTGCAACCGCTTCTGCCGAAGCCTTCTTAAACCTTAAAACCATTACGATTTTATGTCTTGGTATAGTTGCTTTTGGCGGCGGTGTGGCAGGCGGCGTACTGCTTGCGAAATTTATGAACCTTTTCTTAAAGAATAAAATTAACCCCTTAATCGGCGCGGCCGGAATATCGGCGGTTCCGATGTCGGCTCGTGTTGTGCAGAAAATCGGCCAGGAAGCAAACCCGCAAAATTTCTTATTAATGCATGCTATGGGTCCTAATGTTGCGGGCGTAATCGGAACGGCCGTTGCTGCCGGCATAATGCTGCAATTGTTCGGTTAATTGTTAAATAAGCTAAACCGACGGCCAAGTACCGTCGGTTTTTTTAGCATAATGTAATTTATGCTGCTATTTTATAGGGAATATTTTACGAAGCTTGAGAGGGGAGGGGGCAAGCCTGAAAAATGAATTTGTAATTATTGATTTGGAAACAACAGGCTTAAACAGCTCCAGCGACAAAATTATTGAGATAGGCGCAGTTCGTTTGCGTCGAGGAGTGATTGACGGCGAATTTTCCACTCTGATTAATCCTTGCTGCCCTGTTCCCGAACTTATCAGCGATTTAACGGGGATTAATACGGCAATGGTGCAAAATGCTCCAAAAATCAACGAGATCATTGCCGAGCTGATTGGCTTTATCGGCGATGCACAAATTGTGGCTCATAATGCTGAGTTTGACCGCTCTTTTTTAATAAATTATTTGGCTAACGATGACCAATGGCTGGACAGTATCATACTTGCACAAATTGCTTACCCGCAAATGGGCTCCTATAGCTTAGGTCATTTGGTACAGCAGCTTAATATTCCGCTGGAGGCTGCTCACCGGGCAGTAGATGACGCCAGAGCGACGGCGGTACTGACTTCATTATGTCTGCAAAGGATAGCAAACTTTGCACCGCGTGTCAAGGCGGCCCTATTTGCTCTTAGCCAAGGCGATAACTCTCCTTTAGGCCGCTTTATTGCCGCGCAAACCTCTTTGTGTGCCGATAGTTCAGAACCGTTTTTCTTTGCCAAGCGCCAGGCTCTGCCGCGCGAAAAGGATAGCCTTCGCCGCGTGGTTGACGACGATTTTATTTTGAATCCTGCGGAAATTGATAAATACCTAGAGCCGGGCGGTTATTACGAACAACGCTTAGAGGGTTTTGAGTATCGCGAACAGCAGTTGGCAATGGCTCGCGCAGTCGCCGAAAATTTTAACAATCGCGGCGTTCTGTTGGCGGATGCCGGTACAGGTACGGGTAAATCCTTAGCTTACTTGCTGCCCGGCGTTTTGTTTTCTTTGCAATCGGGGCACCGAATCGGTGTATCGACTCATACCATAAACCTGCAGGAGCAAATTATTCAAAAAGATATACCGATGCTAAAAGAATTGCTGGGCATTGATTTTAAGGCAAAAATTCTTAAAGGGCGCAGTAATTATTTATGTCTTAACCATTTATTAAGCCAGTGTCGCAATATAGATGATAAAATGCGCTATTTTTTAATGCGCGTGGTTTCGTTTTTATCGACTGATAGCAGCGGTGACGGCGGCGAGCTGCATATTAACTCATATGACCGTTGGAAATGGCAGCGTATTTGCGCCTCTCATGATAATTGTATCGCTCCTTATTGCCCTTTTTATAAGGGCGGTTGCTTTTTAGGGCAAAGCAGACGCGAGGCCGAGGATGCCGATATTTTTATTTTAAATCATTCCTTGCTTTTGGCTGATGCGGCTTTAGAGGGTGGTTTTTTGCCGCCTTTGCCTCACCTAATTATTGACGAGGCTCATCATTTGGAAAAGGCTGCTGAGGAGCAGCTGGCTTTATCTGTTGATTTTTATAATTTGCTGGCGGCATTTGCCCGACTAAAACGGCGGGATAAGGGTCGGGATATCGGCTTGTTGCCCTTGGTTCGCAAGCATGGAGAACAATATTTGTTTTTTCCTGAATTAAAGGCGGGCTTTAACGAAAAAATGGATTTACTCAATAGTTTGCTTGAAAAGGAGGCCGAACAGGGACGGATTTTATTTGATTATATTCGTAATACCTATTTGTCTTCGCTGCCGGCCGGCAGTTATTACCCGCGCAGTCTTCGCATAACTGCTGCCTTGGCTGCCGCTGATCAATGGCAGGAGCTTGTGCGTTTAGGGAATTTGTTTGCAGCAGGTTTGGGCGAGCTGGCTAAACAGATGTTGGCTGTCTGGGAGCTCCTTCATGCAGCCGAAACTGAGACTGAAGAACGGATAGCGGGCAAAGATGAGTTAAAAAGTATTGCTCAGAATTTGCGTTGTGTAGCCGATGGAATGAGTATTATTTTTAATAATAACGACAGTGAAAATAATGTGGTTTGGCTTGAATTCCCCGCTGCAGATAAGTACCCAACCGTTAAATTAGCTCCGCTTGATTTGGGAGAAGCCTTAAAGCATGCCTTGTATGAGGAGCGGTCTTCTTTGGTAATGACCTCGGCTACCTTAGCGGTTGGCAATGATTTTAGCTTTTTTAAAAGCCGTACAGGTTTGGATTTACTTGAATATTCCCCCCAAGAGCTGCTTTTACCTTCGCCGTTTTTTTATGAGGATCAAGTGATAACCTGTATTTGTACCGATGTTCCCGATCCTGCAAAAACCAGCGAAATTATTTGTGTTGAAAGAATAGCCGAGGCCCTTATCAAACTGATTTCCGCTTCTCGCGGCCGCGCCTTAATTTTGTTTACGGCTTATTCTCAGTTAAAAGCCGTTTATGAAAAAATTCGCACACCTTTGCGGCAAAACGGCACAACGGTTTTGGCGCACGGCATTTCCGGTACTCCGCGCCATTTGCTGCAACGCCTTAAATCTGAGGAAAACTGCTGTATTTTGGGTACAAGCAGCTTTTGGGAAGGAGTTGATGTGGTAGGGGAAAGGCTCTCTTTAGTTGTAATTGTCAGGCTGCCTTTCTGGCCGCCCAATACCCCTATAACAGCGGCCCGTTTGGAAAAATTGGAAGCCGAGGGGAAGGCAAGCTTTTTTGCATACTCGCTGCCGCAGGCTGTAATTCGCTTTAAACAGGGCTTTGGCAGACTGATCAGAACCGGGGAGGACAGCGGTTGTTTTGTCGTTTTAGACAGCCGAATTATAGATAAGCAGTACGGAAGAATGTTTTTATCCGCACTGCCTAAAACTCCGCTTGCCAAAGGAACGGCCGCAGAATTAGCTGTTCGTATTCAAAAGTTTTTAAGCTAGGCCATGCACATTTTGTTTTGTCTGTCAATATCATTTAATAAAAAGATTTGAGGAGGCAAAACCATGCGTATATTTTATTTTAGACTACCCGGCTTTATCCGTAATTTATTATTAAAAAAGGATAAAGAAACAGAATAAGATTATACGGGGATTAACCCCCGTATAATTTTATTTAACGCCAAAAATGCCGCCTAAGGAGGCGGATAGCAGACAAAGAGCGCTTTTTACGGCAAATTCGTTAAAAGGCGCACCGGCCAGCAGCCCCGATATAGCAATAAATACGGCAAAAACCGCGCCGATAGCCAGTCCGCAGAGTATTCCGCGTGAACCGATGCGCCGCGCTCCCCAAAAGCCGCCGACAAACAGGGCAATAACGCAGATAAGTATTCCCAAAGGAGCCATAATTCCCTCAGAAATAGGAAAATAATGAATAATTACGCCACCGAGCAAGGCTAATAAAAAGAAAATAGCAGCTGTTAATAAAAGGGGCTTTAGCAAAAGCCGAACAGTTTTCATAGATAACGCCTCCCAAAAGGTTTGTTTGATGAAAATTTATGAAAAAAAATAGAAAATATGACTGCTCTTCCTTTACATTTTTGCTAAAAAGGAATATAATAAACTTTAATTCTTAATAATTAAAGGGAGCAAACATATGGATAAAGATAAAATCAAACAGGCGATAACGATGATTTTAGAAGCTATTGGTGAGGATCCCACGCGTGAGGGCTTAGTGCAAACCCCGCGCAGAGTGGCGGAAATGTATCAAGAGGTTTTAGCGGGCATGGAAGAAAGACCTCAAGAGCACTTGTCTGTTTTTTTTACCGAAGACAGGCATGGTGAAATGGTGATAGTTAAAGATATTCCAATATATTCAATGTGCGAGCACCACTTGATGCCTTTCATTGGTAAGGCGCATATAGCTTATGTGCCCAAGGACGGGAAAATAGTCGGTATTTCTAAGCTTGCGAGGGTGGCCGAAGGCTATGCCCGCCGTTTGCAGTTACAAGAAAG
>JAQVWQ010000120.1 GCA_028709615.1 Clostridia bacterium
GGTGCATGGTATGAAGCTCATGACTATAAAGCCCACGGACAAATTGCCGATTTTGTTGTTATAATGACCTATGAATGGGGTTATAGCGGCGGGCCGGCAATGCCCGTATCTCCCCTGCCTCAGGTCAGGCAGGTTATTGAATATGCTTTAACCGAAATGCCTGCCTCTAAAATTATGATGGGGCAAAATTTATACGGATATGATTGGACGCTTCCTTTTGTACAGGGAAGCACCGCCAGGGCAATTAGCCCTCAAAATGCCATTTCTTTAGCAGTAAATAATAATGCCGCAATCAGCTATGACACAAAAGCCCAAGCCCCTCATTTTGATTATACGGATTTAAATAGAAAACGGCATAGCGTATGGTTTGAAGATGCCAGATCAATTCAGGCAAAATTTAACCTGGTAAAAGAGCTTGATCTTAGAGGTGTAAGCTATTGGAGGTTAGGAATCCCGTTTCCGCAAAACTGGTTGCTTATTGAAGATAATTTTAATGTGGTAAAACGATGATCTTAAAAATTAAGCGGATAACAAAAAAATAATTACATATAATAAAAATATCCTTAAACACAAAAGAAGGCTGTACTGACACAAGGAGGTGAATATCAGATGGATGATTTTAAGAAAAATATTAAATGCCATGTTCACGATTGCTTATACTGGCAAAACGATTATTGCTCCGCAGGCAAGATTGAGGTTATAGTCGGTGACGGCAGTCAGCTTGCCGGTGACGAACAAAATACCGTATGTAAAACTTTTGTCAATCAAAGATCAGAATAAAAGCCGGTTAATTGATAATTATAAAGCAGCGTTACAAGTAAAATCTAAGCTCTGCTGAAATTAACCCGCAGTACCGACTGGAATAAAGGACTTATTAATAATTTAATGGCAAATCGGGAGTAAATTGAGCTGTTTTTCAAGGTACTCCCGATTTTTAAATAAAACCGGCTCAAGCAAGAATTGAAAAACACTAAAATAGAATATAAAGTGCGCCGCAGCGGCGGTTAAGGCCGCTGCGGCTGTTCTTTTTGCCCTGAAAGCGGCATAAGCAGCGCATTGCTATCGCTAATTATTAGCTTTGCAAAAAAACGACTAAATTTGACAGGGCGAAAGGGTTTTAGCACGAAAAAAGCAGTAAAATGCAATAAGATGTATAAAAAAGTGACACCAATTTGTTTGTTTTTAGCGCATTATATGGTATAATTATCCTGTATATACAATAGTTATTTGCTTGACGGAGGTACGGTATGCCGAAAGCCAATTTTCAAAAAATAAAGCTCTTGAAGCTAATGGAAATGCTTCGTCAGGAAACAGATGAGGAGCATCCACTCAGAACCAGCGAAATATGCAAACGGCTGAACGCGCTTAATATTACCTGTGACCGCAGAACCCTCGGAAAAGACATCGCCTTACTCAACAGCCAGGGCTTTGAGGTTATGTCTGCAATGAGGGGGCATGAAAAGGCTTACTATATTGAAGACCGCAGCTTCAGCGTGCCGGAGTTGAAGATACTGATTGACGCGGTGCAGGCGACCGGCTTTATTACAGAGAAGAAATCTGCCGAGCTCATCAATAAAATCGCCTATTTGGGCGGCAGTCACCGCGCAGAAATACTTAAAAGAAATATGGTATGCTTCAATACGCGTAAGCACAGCAACGAGGCTATTTTTTATAATGTAGCTTTTTTAGAGGAGTCACTTCAGCTAAAGAAAAAAGCGTCCTTTTATTATTTTGACCTTGATGAAAACGGTGCCAGGGTTTACCGCAAAAACAAGGAACGCTATGTCGTGGAGCCGATGGCGCTGATATTTAATGAGGACAATTACTACCTGATGTGCTACAGCTCAAAGTACGACGGCATTTGCAATTATCGCGTTGACCGTATGGAGTCGGTTGAAGTTGAGGACGAAGCCGTTAGTCTTGAAGCTGTAATTTGGGAAACGGACATTGCGCATTACACCGAGCAGGTCTTTAAAATGTACGGCGGATCGCAGGAGTATGTGAAGCTGGAGTTTGATAATTCGCTCATTGGGGCTATTTATGATAAATTCGGCGAAAACACAAAAATGATACGCCTTAATAAAAACAGCTGTTCGGTAACAGTAAAGGTACAAATCAGCCCGACCTTTTGGGGCTGGATATCCCAGTTTGCCGGCAAAATGAAGATTATCTCGCCCGAGACGGTGATTGCGGAATACAAAAAACATATGGCGATGATGAAATAATCAAAGCAAAAAGCACCGGCGGAAAAAACGCTTTTGGTTTTGAGATAAAAATTAATTATCCGCAAAGGGTGCATAGGGGCAGGCGAGCTCAAAAAACGGAGGGCGGACGGCAACAATCGGCGGCCGTATTAATTTTGCCGCTAATAGCTCTTTGCGCTGATAGCTTTTTTGTAATCAGCTAATTGAACATTTGAAGGGTAAGCTAATTAATGTACCCATAATACCTGTATGCGCTTGAAGCTATTAAGCTTGTTTTAAGACCGCCGACAATTATCTAAGCGTTTTTTAGATTAAGAGTAACAAAAACAAGACTCTTGCATACGGTTGCACACGGTCACGCTAAACGCTGTTGATTATTAATCTTTATTATGGTAAGATATACTATAATGTAGCATCATTGTGTCATTATTTTATAGACTTGTGATTTGCCGGCCATTTGATGCTGCTTAGTATTATTATTTTAATCTTTAAATGGTTTCCAATGGTTTCCAAGTTTTTTATTATGAAAGGAGAGTTGTTAATGACTAAGAAGTTACTGTCAATTGTGTTGGCACTTTGCATCGTGTTCGGTTGTTTATCGGTTGCAAGTGCCGCGGAGTCAGAAGCCGCATCCGGAATATCGGACATGCCCGATAACTGGGCAACCGCTGCTCTGGAGAGCGCCGTGGCAAACGGCTTGCTTATGGGGGACGATGGCAAAATAAGGCCAGATGAGCCCTTGACCAGAGCGCAAATGTCAACGATCATAGTTCGGGCGTTTGGAGCTACGGCAGAGGGCGATATTTCTGCCTACACCGATGTTAAAAGCACGAACTGGTTTGCCGGCAGTATGGCAAAAGCATTTAAAATGGGAGTAATACAGGGCTATAAGGGCAAAATGGATCCTAACAGCAATATTACCCGTGAACAGGCTTTTGCGATATTGGCCAGAGCGCTTAAGCTCGAGCCGGCAGCAAGTATTAATAAAACATATACTGATGCCAATGCCATTTCCGGCTGGGCCAAGGGAGA
>JAQVWQ010000001.1 GCA_028709615.1 Clostridia bacterium
CTCTGAATTATCCTGCATTTCTTGCTGCTCCTCAGAGGGCTCTTTAATAAAGCCCACATCATCGGCGGCAACTGAAGGCTGCTGCATAAGCTGATAAAATTCCTCAGCCTCAATAGTTTCTTTTTCCATTAAAACACTGGCCACCAGATGCAGCTTATCAAAATGCTCGGTTAAAATCTTTTCAGCACGGCGAAAAGCGTCGTCCATAATTTGACGGGCTTCTTTATCTATGGCATAAGCAATTGCCTCACTATAATTACGCTCGTGCGAAAAATCGCGGCCCAAAAAAACAGCCTCTTGGTCACGGCCAAAGGTCAGCGGCCCCAACTCATCGCTCATACCGTAGCGGGTAATCAATTGGCGCACCGAAGCGGTAGCTCTTTGTAAATCGTTTTGCGCACCGGTAGAAACATCCTTCAAAATCAATTTTTCCGCAACGCGGCCGCCCAAGAGCATAACCAAATCGTCCAAAATCATTGATTTTGTCACATATTTTTTATCCTCCTTAGGCAGCAGCAGCGTATAGCCGCCGGCGCGGCCGCGGGGAATGATCGATATTTTATGCAGCGGATCGGCATTATCCAAAAAGTATGAAACAACGGCATGACCGGCCTCATGATAAGAAACCAATTTCTTTTCGCGCTCGCTGATTACGCGGCTTTTTTTCTCGGGGCCGGCAATTACGCGTTCGGCAGCCTGCTCAAATTCGTGCATACCGATTTTGGTTTTATGAAAACGCGCCGTCATCAAAGCAGCCTCGTTTACAACATTAGCTAAATCTGCGCCCGTAAATCCGGGTGTACGGCGGGCAACGACCTTCAAATCCACATCCGAGGCCAAGGGTTTACCTTTAACATGCACCTGTAAAATCTGCTCACGCCCCAATACATCGGGAGCATCTACGGTAACTTCACGATCAAAGCGACCGGGGCGCAGCAAGGCAGGATCTAAAATATCGGGGCGGTTTGTAGCGGCAATTACAATAATACCTTCGTTACCGTTAAAGCCGTCCATTTCCACCAGCAGCTGATTCAAGGTTTGCTCTCTTTCGTCGTGACCGCCGCCTAAGCCGGCGCCTCTTTGACGACCGACGGCATCGATTTCATCTATAAATATTATACAAGGAGCATGCTTTTTGCCCTGTTCAAACAAATCGCGAACACGGGAAGCGCCAACACCGACAAACATTTCCACAAAATCCGAACCGGAAATAGAAAAGAAGGGGACACCGGCTTCACCGGCAACGGCGCGGGCCAGCAAGGTTTTACCGGTACCGGGAGGGCCGTAAAGCAAAACTCCCTTGGGGATCCTTGCCCCTATGGCCGTAAAACGGCGAGGATCCTTTAAAAAATCCACAACCTCTTCCAGTTCCTCTTTGACTTCATCAACACCTGCAACATCGGCAAAGGTAACTTTTTTACGGTCATCCGTATGCAATTTTGCGCGGCTTTTGCCAAACTGCATAACCTTGCCGCCGCCGCCTTGACTTTGCTGCATCAAAAAAATAATTAAACCGGCAATCAAGAGCATTGGCAATAAAATGCTGAGCATCTCCACCCACCAGGCCGGTTTAGGCTCCTGAGCGTACGATTTAATTTCTACCTTATTTTCAGCAAGAAAGTCCTCAATATCCATATTGGGAAAATCTTTTACATAAAAAGCGCGGCCGTCTTTTAATTCACCGGTAATTGTATATTCCTTATCTCCGGCTACAATCGAAACACTGGCCACTTGACCGTTTTCAACATAATTTTTAAACTCGCTGTTGCCGGGAGTTAAAACCTGTGAACGATTGCTGTTGGTAAAGGTAGTAAAAGCAACTACCAACAAAACAATCAACATAAAAATCATCGAATTTTTGATAACACGGTTCAAACAGAAAACCTCCTTAAAATTACGAACCGAACTTTAATTTAAAAAAAGCCTATTATATTTTATCATTATACTATAAAACATTTTCTCTAACAAGTATATTTTATATTTTTTTCTTGATTTCGCGGCAAAAAAGCAAAAGCTTGCTTTTTTGCGGTGCTTTAAAACGCCCCTTGCGCAAATTTGCCACCCAAATAATTTGCTCGTCAAGCAATAAAAGCGGCCAACTATCGCGTTTTTGATAAGAGATTTTTTTATCAATAAACAAAGCCTTGAGTTTTTTTGTACCCTCCATTCCCGCGGGCGCAAAAGAATCACCTTTCCTGCGGGTACGAAATGACAATCTGGGCAAATACTCTGCGGGCAAGGCAATATAATAATCCTCAGCCATAGGCAAAAGTGAATTAATGACCGCCGAGCGGTATTCCCAGCCCCAATCTGCCAAAGGCTGCCACTTATCCGTCAATACAACGGGAATCACTTCTTCATGCAAAACAGCTTGGGGTCTTTGATCGGAAAAAGCTAAAACACCGTTTTGCCTATAAGCAAGCAATCGTCCGGGCAAAGAACAAACTGCACCTTCTTTAAGACAAATAACCCTTTCGGTCAAATCAAAATTTAGATTTTGAGCACGCATATTGTTTTCCATTAAATATTGCTCAAATGCCAAACGAACTATACGGCGGCGCAAGGCCAAAGGCAAGCTATCCAGCTTTGCCGCATCAAATCCTCCCTCAGGTAAACGACATTCCTCATATGCTCCGCAGGCTGCCGAATGCAGCAAATCGTTTTCCGCACGCAAAATTTCCGCCGTTTTGCTAAGACGCTCACAAAGCCGAGGATTATACTCAGCTAAAAAAGGAATGGTCTGTAAACGCAAGCGATTGCGAGAAAAACGGATGTCCAGATTGCTTTCGTCAAACGAATAGGGCAGATGATTTTCCTCACAAACCACAGATAACTGTTTTTTTGTCAGCTGCAGCAAGGGACGGATAATAGCCCCTTCCTTAGGATACATGGCCGCCAGTCCCTCGCTGCCGCTGCCGCGTAAAAGATGCAGCAAAACCGTTTCGGCCTGATCCTCCAAATGATGGGCAGTGGCAATTTTTTCCGCCCCGACCATTGCGGCCACCTTAAAAAGAAATTTATAGCGCTCTTTTCTCGCCGTATCCTCCAAATTCTCACCCTTTGCCAGCTCCGCAACCGGGGCCCTGCCGCGCAAACAATCAATACCCTGCCAGGAACACCAATCCTCTACAATTTGGCCCTCCAGCGCACTTTCCGGACGCAGCTGATGATCAAAATGAGCTGCTGCCAAATAAAAGCCGAGGTCTGCCTGCAAATCAGCCAGAATTTTAAGCATAGCAAAAGAGTCGCTGCCTCCGGATACTGCAGCCAAAACGCGTGTGCCTGAAGAGAACAACTCTTCTTTTATTATATAGCGTTTAACTGTTTGGCAGATCTCTTTCGTTTGCTGCGACAAAGACAACGCCTCCTTAAAGCTAATAATTCGTTCTTTTGGGTATTTATCCTGCACAACTTTTTATCAATACCATAAATAGGCATATCCGGACAACTAATTATTAATACCTAAGAATACTGAAAATAAAAAGCGGGTCTTTTTGACCCGCTTAGGTAGAATACTTTAAAAAAACTTACAATTAAGCAATCTTTGCTACCAAAACCGTAATATCATCACGCACCGCGCCGCCGGACATAATAACAGCTCTATCCAGCAAATACTCGGCCAAAAACTGGGCGTCATCACTGGGAGCCTGCTGTAAAAGCCTGCTTAACCAATCAGCATCGCCAACAGCCTCGCAAAGGCCGTCGCTGGCCATAATGATCACATCACCAACCTGGGTTTTTTCCTCAATAACATCTCTCTCCACCGTCGAAAGCATGCCAACCGGCAAGCTTGCGCCCTTAACAACCTTAATTTCACTGCCCCGTTTAATAAAACTGGGCGCACCGCCTGTTTTGATAAACTCAACATTGCCGTCATATAAATTAAGCAAACACAGATCCATTGTCACAAAGCTTTCTTCCTGCCCGCGCAAGCTCATAGCCGCATTTACCATTTCAATAGCCGTATCGCGGCCGATACCGATCTCCAGTAAGCGCGAAACCAAAGACAAAGCTCGAGAGGATTCCTTAGCGGCCTTGTAACCGATACCCATACCGTCACTGACCATCATCAGCTGCTTACCTTCGCCTAAAAGCATGCTTGCTCCGCAATCGCCGCAAACACCGTTTTCATCCTTAGCAAGCTGCGCCTTGCCCAAAAACACCCGATGCGCCCCATTTTGCAAAAGCCGATAACGGCAACGAGTCGTTTGTGCTTCACAAACAGTTTCATAAACACTGTAATCGGTATTCAATAAACGAGAAACCTCCTGCTCAACCCCTTCGCGGCAAATTTGCTCTCCCGGACATTGAATATAATCTACCCATATATCCAAGGTCTTTTCACTAATATTGCTAACACCTGCGCTTTCTGCCGGCAAATTCCGTTTAACCAAGGCTCTTGCCAGCTCACGATCAAGCAGCTCTCTTTCACCGCTAAAATCGGTAATCTCACGGGCAAGCCCGGTCAGCACATCAGAAAGAGCGTTCATCTGGCCGCTTAACAATCTGCCCGAAGCCGCCCGCTGCTCCTGCCAATAGTTACTGCGACAATAAAGCTCATAAAGACAGTTTACGACCGCCAACAATTCCTTAGAATGAGGGCAGCGGCGGGCAAAGCCTTCGGGCAGATCCTTTACCCCGGCCGTTCCCTTTTTTTCCACTGCCGAAAACAGACGCAAAATACCTCGGTAGCTGTGCGAATAATCTATTTCCCAGCAAATTTCTTTCATAGAGCATTCACCGCAGACCTGTTTATTTAACTGATCCAAAACCTGACCAAGCCCTTCATCACCGTCCACCTGTGTTTCACCGACTTCACCCAAGGAGCGCGACAAATCCTTAAAAGCCCAACTGGCGTTTTTTAAACGGCGCACAGCCAGCTGCATCAGCCTTTCGTTTTTTTCCTCCCGCGCGCTTTTTAAGCCGGCAGCAGAAAAAGCTGTTTTTAAAAATTTATAAAACCGCTGTGGCAATAAAAAGAAAAATAAGGCCGCCGCCGCGCTGGCAGCGAGCGATAAAGCAATTTGTTCCGCCGAAAGCAGGTATATGGCCAAAATCAAATTGCCGAGAAAAAACCCCAAAATCGCGCCTATCCTTCCAAAATTGGCAAAAAGTCCGGCCAGCAACCCCGAAAAAGCATAAGAGGCAATCTGCGTAGGAGCCACGACCGTTGAAAGGGAAGGGACAACGCCTACCATCGCCCCACAAGCGGCGCCCGCTCCCGGTCCGCCCAAAAAAGCCGCTGCCAAAATCAAAAGCCGGCCGGCTACATCCTGCAAGGTAATGCCGCTGACCTGCCAGCCCGACAAGCCGCAAATTACGCCGGCAGCTATAATAAAAAAGCAGATCGTTTCATCGATTGAAAAGCGCCGCACCGACTCAAAACGCCGCATAGCCTGAAAAAAGACTAAAAAAACCAGCGTCAAGCCTCCGGCAAACAGGGCCTCAAAAACGCCGGCCATAAATAAGTAACTGCCGCCTCCCGTCAAAGTGACAAACACGCCCTTGGCAACCAGCATCACGCTGGCCGCTAAACAAGGCAAAACTATCCATTGCTTGAGCCCGTCAGCCTGATAAAAGAACAATAACAGGGATAAAACCGCATAAACGGCCAAATATAAAATAATTTCCGTACCCTGCATGGCTAAAAAAGAACCGGCCGCCAAAGCCAAAAAGAACCAGGGAATACTATGTTTGTAATAAACGGCCGCCGCAGTTAAAATCGCCGCGCCAAAGGGATATAAGCTGCCCAGCAATTGAGCGCGGGCCAGCAATACGGCACAAACCAATAAACAAATCAGCTCCCAGGGAATTAAAAAACACTCCTCCCCGGATCTAACGGCAATCTCTCCGGCTTCTGCCGCTTTTTTTCTTTTAAAAGGATAAATATGAGGATATTCCGACATCCGACCACCTCCGAAAACGGTGTTTTCTTGATTTTTAAGGACAAACATACTTGTCCGCTTGCCTCGGCTTCATTATAAACCGTAACAAATATAAAATCTGTCGTAACAAGGCAGGCAAAAAAAGCGTTTTCCGACAAAAACCTTGTTAAAAACCGCTTTAGGTAACAGAAAAAACGCCCTCGATTAAAAAGGCTTTTTTTTGGACAAAATATTAACATATTTTGTTAAAGGAGAATAAAAACAAATGCTGTTATTTTTGCTTTTGGCGGCAGCCTCCGGATTAATGATGGCGGTACAAGGCAGTATTAACGGATCTTTAGGCAAAATAATCGGAGTTTGGCAAGGCAATTTACTGGTGCATGCCATCGGCTTGGCTGCGGTATTGGCCATTTTGCTGTTATCAGGCGGCGGCAAAGGAGACTGGAGCAAAATCTCCGATGTACCTTGGTATTTATACAGCGGCGGACTGATTAACGCGGCAATCATCTTTGCCGTAATGTCGTCCATTGCCGCTTTGGGAGCGGGTAAGGCCACCTCGGCAATTATTGTCGGGCAGCTCAGCGCCGCTTTGATAATCGATGCTTTCGGTTTTTTCGGCCTGGATAAACAACCGTTGACCTTAATGAAAGGCGGCGGACTGATCTTAATGCTTATTGGTGCAAGATTTATCTTAAAATAAGAGTATTTATACTAAAATAAAAGTTTTTTTATAAAAAACCAAAAAAAGGCTTGACAAGCGTAGTGTTTTTTGTTAAATTTAACAAGTGGCTAATTTCGGCGGTGTAGCCCAGTGGTTCAGAGCACTCGGTTCATACCCGGGGTGTCGCTGGTTCAAATCCAGCCACCGCCACCAAACCCGGCGCGTTGGAGAAGCGGCTTAACTCACCAGCCTTTCACGCTGGCATTCATGGGTTCGAATCCCATACGCGTCACCAAAAACAAAACAAATCCGAACTTACTTGTTAATCTTACAACAAAAAGTTCGGATTTGTTTTTATTCTGCAATAATCTGCAAAATTAACTCGAAAAAAATAACAACTTTGGTGTTCTGAACAAAGCTCCGCTGCTCCAGCGGGGTTTTTTATTATTTTAATACCTGAAATTCAATCGGCGGCGGACTGCCGTCCAGCACAAAGTTATAATAATCGGCCTCTACCAAAAATTTTATCTGACCGCTATTCATATTTGCCAACAGCTCGTTATGCACATCCTCACTGTCCTTGTCGGCAACAATTTTACAGGCATATTGACCCGCGGGCAGCGTTAATAAGCGCTTGTCGGTTTTTTTCGTCGGCGCAATTTCCAAAAAAGCATATCGCTTGACAGTGCCTTCTTCGGCAATATAAACCAGCCCTTGCTGATAAAACGCGGTCAGCCCCAATTTTAATGACAGTAAATACACCTCTGTAGTCGCCTTTAGATAAGCCTTTATATCAGTATAAGCGCTGTTCCAGGGCACTGTTAAAACCTGCCGAGCCCTCAAGCGACGCGTAAATTCCCTGCCGTCGCGGTCTGCCAGGCCCGACTCCTTTTCATATTGAGATAAGCTTTCCAGCCGCAATAAAGATTCTTTGACCTTTTTATATTTAACGGCGGCAATTTTTTTGCCGTCTGCCAAAACCTCCTTTATTTTTAAACGATTATGTTCATCTACATATTGATGAAAATTTTTTAACGGAATATCAAGCTCCAAACACAAAAATATTGCCTCAATAATAATCAGCTGCTCAGGAGTATAATAGCGATACAAATTTTGCGGATTAATATAGGCCGGCTTTAAAATTCCCTGCTGCTCATAATAGCGCAGAGCTTTTACGCTGATGCCCTTTAATTTTGCCGCTTCGCCGATTGACAGAAGCTTTTTCATATATTTTTCCGGCCTCCTCTTGACTCTGCCCCAAGGGTATAGTTTATACTTTTTATTATATCAAAACAGAGTCTTTTTCTCAAGCCTTGAGGAGGTTTTACCCTTGTCTGAACGAAAAACTTTTCTTCACTATATTATACCATCAATTGGCGCAACTATGGTTACCGCGCTTTATGTGGTAGTTGACGGAATTTTTGTCGGGCGCGGCGTCGGTCCGCAAGCACTGGCCGCCATTAACCTATCATATCCATACATTACAATTCTCTTTGCCGCCAGCGCCATGCTGGCCATGGGCGGAGCGGCAATTACCGCTATCAACTTCGGGCGAGGTAACAGCAAAGCGGCCAACCGCAGCTTTGCCGTAACCTTCAAGCTGGTAATATATTTCACGATTTTGATCAGCGCAATCAGCGTGGCTTTTGCGGAGTTTTTTGCCGAGCTGATGGGAGCTAACGCTGCCTTGCTGGCGGATACGGCAACCTACATCCGTTATTACACTCTTTTCAGCAGCTTTTATTGCTTGGCAATGCTTTTGGCTGTTTTTGTTCGCAACGATGCCAACCCCCGTCTTTCTCTGTGGGGAATGCTGATTGGCGCAATTGCCAATGTTTTTTTTGACTGGCTGTTTATTTTTCCGTTAAATATGGGCTTAATGGGAGCGGCAATTGCTTCCGGTTTGGGTCAAATTTTATCTGTTTTCGTTTTGCTCAGCCACTTTTGGCGTAAACGCGGCCTACTGCGCTTTAATAAAACATCTTTAAGCTTTGCCATAACCAAGGATATTTGCAAGGTCGGCTTTCCCGAATTTATTTCGCAAATGAGCTTAGCGGTTACTATCTTCTGCTACAACCTGATCGTTCTTAAATACTACGGAGAAGTCGGTGTTTCCGCCTTCGGTGTCGTTTGTTATTTATTAGAAATCGTCATCGCCGTTTTTTTAGGCGTTTCTCAGGGCTCTCAGCCTTTGCTCAGCCGTCGCTACGGCGCAAAAGATGTTTTAGGCGAAAAACATTATTTAAAAATGGCCTTTACGGCCAATTTGCTGCTGTCTGTAATCACTTATCTGTTAATGCTTGTTTTTGGCCGCTCGATCATTTTTATTTTCAATCCCGATCCGACTTTAATTAATTTAGGTTATAAATTTTTCTGTTATTACGGCTTTTCCTTTATTTTTGCTTCTGTCAATATCGTTTTTACAACTTACTTTTTGGCAACCAAGCGCACCGGCCGCTCAATAATCATCGCCGTCTTGCGCAGTCTTTTCCTCAACGCCCTTTTGGCTTTTTTGTTCCCCCTGCTTTTAGGAAAGGCCGCTATTTGGCTGGGTATCAGCGCAACGGAAATAATTGTAATGCTCATAGCCGTTATTCTTTATAAATTACCGCCGTCAAAATTACAACATAATAAAAAAAGGAGGGTATCTTCTTCTGAACCGCTCCTTGTCAAGTAGCCAATAGAAAAAATAAAGAATCCTTAGCGCAATACTTTTATTATTAAAAGAGGAGAATGAGAATAAGCGCTGTAATAAATAAAACCATCAACGCGATGGCTTTTTAACGGCAAAATACATCAAAATTATTTGATATAATTGTCCTTTTATCAAAAGGACAATTGTCGGTGTTCTAGGTTCCGGTCATGCTGACGCTCGTAAAAATTACAAAACAATTCGAAAGGTTGGTTTAAAAATGAATAAACCAAAGGTAGCGTTTATCTGTGTCCACAACTCCTGCCGCAGCCAGATTGCCGAAGCGATGGGAAAGCATCTTGCTGCTGATGTTTTTGAAAGCTATTCCGCGGGAACAGAACTGAAAGGCCGCATTAACCCTGACGCGGTCCGTCTGATGAAGCAGCTTTATGGTATTGATATGGAGCAAAGCCAGCGCCCGAAGCTACTCGCGGAAATACCGCCCGTGGATGTGGTCATGACAATGGGCTGCAATGTGCAGTGCCCGTATCTGCCCTGCAAACGCCGGGAGGACTGGGGCCTCGACGATCCGACTGGGAAGCCCGATAAAGAATTTATTTCCGTAATCAAAATGATTGAAGCAAAAATTATAGCTTTAAAATCGGAACTTACTAACTGGTAAGGTTCATCGGCTGAACCGGCGGCCGAAAAAAGGCAAAACATATCATAGCAAAAATTCACCTAAAGCCGCTTCCGTACAAAGTTTATAATATAAAAAGTTTGCTCGGCTAGATAAATTTATTTTATTTTATTTAATAAATAATCGCGCAACTCATCAACATCAGCAGCAATAAAATCCGCACCGCTGTCTTGTAACTGCTCGCGGGAGCCCGCCCCCCACAGTACACCGCAGGCCAGACAACCGGCGCTTTTTGCGCAAAGAATATCAAAAGGGCTGTCCCCGACAAAAATACTGTTTTCGGCGTGCGCCCCAAGTTTTTTTAAAGCATACAAGGCCGGATCGGGCGACGGCTTATGCCCGCAATCATCATTGACGGTAACCGTCAACTCAAAAAAGGATCGCAAGCCGGCCATCTCTATTGAGGCATCAGCCGACCGCCGCGATTTGGAAGTAACAATAGCCAGCTGCTGACCGTTATCCTTTAATTCTCTCAGCAGGTCTTTTATGCCGTCAAAAACCTCTATACCCTCAGCAAGCAGCTCATAAAAATATTTTTGATAGGTATCAAAATATTTCTGACCCTGCCCTTTTCCTAAAAAGAGTTCTCCCGTAGTCAGCAAAGGCAGGCCGATCTGGTCAATTATTTTCCTCTCATCAACCGAAATATTTAATTCCTCACAAACCCTTAAGCTTGTTTTTACTATTACGGGCAGCGAGTCAATCAGTGTCCCGTCCAAATCAAACAGTATCGCCATTTTCTACTCCTTTTCACGCAAATATGCACAAATCGCTTCTTGATAGACCAGCTTAACAGCAACATTGCAACGCGTAGCCGCTTCCGCGCAATCCTCGTATTCGGGGGCAATATTTTCTCCCGCCACTTTAATATCAATTTCACCATATTTGGTTTTAACCCGTACCAATCGCCGTTCCCGCACTAAACGCCGTTCTCTGTGGATCCGCACACCCAAGGAGCTCGTTTCGGCGAACAGTAGCTGTGCCAGTTTTTCGCCGTCACCCACTTTAGCCAGCAAGGTAACAGCTGTCGCGGGACGGCCTTTTTTCATATAAATAGGTGCCATCTGCAAATCCAAGGCGCCTAAAGCAAAGGCCTTTTGCCACAGCCCGCCCAAAAACTCGGGAGAACAATCATCTAAGGCCGTAGAAATAACCTCAACCTCGCAGCCGCCTGATGCTGTTTCCGCCAAAAAAACTCTCAAGACATTGGCTATCGGCAAATCGCGATCTCCGGCACCTAAGCCGCAGCGGCCCATAATCAGCTCAGGCGGATTAAAACCGTCCTCTGCCAGCAGGCAGCGTAAAATCGCCGCGCCCGTCGGAGTAATCAGCTCACAGCAAAAATCCGTGGGCCGCATTTTCATGCCTTGCAGCAAATGAACAACGGCAGGTGCCGGCAAAGCCAGCTCACCGTGAGCCGACATCACTGTGCCGCTAAACATAGGCAGGGCAGAGCAATAAACGCGCTCTATTCCCAACAAATCCAAAGCAATCGCCGCACCCGCAATGTCTAAAATAGAATCTAAGGCGCCCACTTCATGAAAACAAACTTCTCCGACAGCGCAACCATGAGCCTTAGCTTCGGCCTCAGCCAAAACGCCAAAAACCCGCACTGCCAAAGCTGTTGCGGCAGGCGACAGCTTACCGGCAAGCAAAATATGTTTAATATCATTAAAACTTCGATGCTGATGCTCCTGAGGGCATAAAAAATGCAGTGAAGTTGCTCGTAAACCGTTTTTTAATACTGTTTCCGCCGACATTTGCCATTCCGGCAGCGGCAGGCTTTTTAAATCCTCCGCAATTTTTTTCTGATCCGCCCCGCAATCAATCAAGGCAGCTAAGATCATATCTCCGGCCAAGCCGGTAGGACAATCAAAATAAGCGGTCTTACTCATTAATCTTCTCCTTCTTGTCAAAATCACCGCTGGTAAGCCCTGCTATATCAAGCGTTACAAAATCAAAACCCAATTTATACAAACCAGCTGTATCGGCCGCTAAAAACGCTGCCTGATTGTTTTTTTCCAGCTGAACTCTTGCCAGATTGTTATGTACCCGCAAACGGCAGGGGTTGAATCCGGCTTGATGTAAAATTAATTCGCCTTGCCGAACTTGCTCCAAGTTTTCTTCCGTCAATAAACAATTATAAGGAAAACGCGTTGCCAGGCAGGGGGAAGAGGGCTTATCCCAAACCGACAACCCGCAAAACCGTGCCAGGGAGCGGATTTCTTTTTTATTTAATCCGGCATCTGCCAAAGGACTGACGATGTTTAGCTCTGCCAGAGCTTGAGCTCCCGGCCGATACTCTTTAGCATCGTCGGCATTAGAGCCGTCACAGCACATGGCGTTTACCGCCATTTTTTTTAATGCCGTCAACATCAGCTTTTTACAAAAATAACAACGAGAGGGTAAGTTATTGCGCACCTCATTCAACTCTAAAGGATTAAGAACACAAACCTTTAATTTACAGCCTATTTGCATGGCTAAAGCTTCGGCCTCGGCTTTCTCCTCCGCCGGGGCCAGCGGAGTTGCAAAATAAACCGCCTGAAATTTATCATGAAGAATATTATGAGCAAAAAAAGCTAACAAAGCGCTGTCCGCTCCGCCGGAAAAAGCCAGAAAAAGCTTGTCGCAAGAGCTTAGGCCTGCGACAAGCTTTGCCGTTTTTGTTTTTAAATGCCTGTCATCGGCAGATGCGGAAGGCAATTGGTCAAGCAACAACATTTATTTTTTCAACCGCCTTTAAAGGAGTACTGATATCCGTACCGGCGGGCAAATACTCCTTAATTTGTCCCTCGATTAATATCTGTACAGCATCTATTCCCTCAATCGAGGTTAAAGAATAAAGCAGCGATTTAACCAAAACATTTTCCTCGGCGGAGCTGCCGCTATAATCAAGCAAATCAGCCGAAAAGTCCAAGGTAACTATACCGTTTGAGACCTGCAAAGCCAACAGCTTGGTTTTTTTGTTAATAGAGCTGTAAAGATTACTGTCGGATTTTGGGCCCTTTAAAATAGCCTTTACTGTTTGCTCGGCCTTATATTCCGCATCATCTTTATTTACAGGCGCCGACTGCGGCACCATATACTGCGCCTGCTGATCGCCAAAATAATAGACAATATAGGGTTGATCCTCACCGATAGGCGAAACCGGATTAATAGGGCCTTCCTTTATCGGTTCAGAAAGCTTAACCGAGCCCACATCCTGATAGGGTTTGCCGTTTAAGAGCAATTGCATCTGACTGTTTTCCAGTAGCGGCAAAACAGTTGCCGCCAAAGCAGCCGAAGCCAAGCGGGCATATTCTTCATTTATTTGGCTAAACTCTTTTGTTAAATCAACAAAAACAATCTCGCCCTGAGCATAAACATCCTTTAGCTTAGTATCGGCAGAGAGAGGGCTTTTAACAAAATCGTTAGGCGCCCCCGCCAAAAGCTTTTCCAAAGCCACCTTTGCCGCCTCCCGCGTAGCATTAACAGAAAAAGTAAGCGGCACGAGATATTTTTCGTCAAGCGTCGCATAATAAACAGTAACGGCGGTCGTTTCTTTTTCCAGCAAAAGCAGTTCCCGCTCTCCTCCTATTGCAGTCTGAGTATTATCTTTAGAAGAGCACGAGGTCAATACCAATATACTAAAAACCATAACTATTAAAAGTGTTAATTTCTTAAACAATATTAACCCTCCTAAATCCTTCTTGCTTTTGACAAAGAAACAAAAAACAATTAAAAATCACTTATACTAAATAAAGCTATATAAACTTCTACTCGGCAAAGCAAAAACCCTTTTTTGCCATTATTTGGAAGGAAGCCGACAAAAAACAGCGAACTCAAATTATATTACTATTATCAGGAGGCTGACATATGCGCGGTTATCGCCCCACTAAAGAACATTTAATCAAATATTTAGACAATCACTATAATAAGCTTGAAGATGCAGTTTGCCACCTATTATCCCTGCCCTCTGTCTTAGACGAAACTACCGCTAGTAAAGATGCTCCCTTTGGTTACGATTTAGCCGTTACCCTAGAGCATTTTTTAGCCGAAGCTCAAGGCTTGGGCTTTCGGGCCCGTAACCTTGAAGGCTATCTTGGCTTTATCGATTTTGGGCCCGAAAGTGCCCAAACCGTCGGCATCCTCGGGCATTTAGATGTCGTTCCTGTTGGCGAAGGCTGGACAAAAAAACCCTTTGGCGGTCAGATATTTAATGACAAAATTTACGGCCGAGGTGCGGTAGATGATAAAGCTCCGCTTGTAGCCTGCCTTTACGCGATGTCGGCAATCAAGGAGCTTGGCATGCCTATTAAGAAAAAAATCCGCTTAATCGCCGGCTGTGATGAAGAAACCGATTTCCGCTGCATCAACTATTATAAAAAACAAGGCTTGTCTATTCCCGATTACGGCTTTTCACCCGATGCCGAATTTCCTTTAATTTTTGCCGAAAAACAAATCATACATTGCACCTTGGAAGCTGACCTGCCCGACTATGGGCTGGAGATCTCCTGCGGCAATGCCGTTAATATGGTACCGGGTTCGGCGACGGTAAAATTTATCAGCCCTTATTGGCTGCGCAAAACCAAAGCCGTACGCTTAAAACTCGACAAAAACAACAGTTGTCTTATCAATGGGCGCACCGCCCATGCTTCCACCCCGTCCGAAGGTAAAAACGCCGCCAAATCCCTGCTGGCCTTTTTAGCGCAAAATGCAGATAGTGAGCAATTTAAAAATATTTGCCGTACATTGCTGCAGTTTGCCCCCGATAACGAATTTCAGCCTGCTCTTAATGCGCTGGGTCTGGGCTTAGAGGATGAAACGGGCATTTTAACCTGCTGCCTGACAATGCTTTCCCTAAAAAACAATCATCTTTCGCTTTCCTTGGATGTCCGCTTCCCCATCAGCGGAGTAAGTAAAAGTGTCAAAGCACAAATCGAAGCTATCGGGGCTCGGGCAGGCTTGCAGATGACCTCCTACAAATACAAGGACGGCTTGCTTATTGAAAAAGACAGCGAGCTGATTAAAAAGCTGCTCTCGGCATACAGCGAGATCAGCGGCGAAAAAAACCCCGCACCGATCGCCATCGGCGGCGGCACCTATGCCCGAGCTTTAGAAAACTTTTGCGCCTTCGGACCGGCCTTTCCGGGCGGCGGCTACCCGGCTCACCAGCCTGATGAATTCATCAGCCGCGCCGACTTGCTGCTTTTAAGCAAAATTTATGCCTTGGCAATTTGCAACCTGGCACAATAAAATTAATTTATCTATAATAAACACAAAAAACCCTTGCATAAAAATTATGCAAGGGTTTTTTTATTAACAATGCTGCAATTCTGTTTCTTACGGCAAAATAATCGAATACAAAGCATAATAATCATCGGCGGCTTTTTTAGCCGTAAAGAATAATATTTTACTATCGTCACTCCAGCTAATCGAAGCCACTTCGCCTTCAAACAAGCCAACTGCCAGCTTCTCAGCGGGAAAAGCCACATACAGATTTTCAGATTCATCGGTAAAAACAACCTTACCGCTATCGCAAGCCCAGCTGATCAGTTTACCACCGCCGGCCGTATAAAGCTTTTCGGGCTTATCGACAGAAGATCTGTCTGAAAGCCAGAAGCCCTTATTATCCCCGCCGAAACTGCCGGCTAACAATGTTTTATCAGGAGAGAAAGCAACATTACCACCAAAACATTCATTGTATTCCGTCGTATCCGAGCTTGTTTCCGGTAAGTCGGCCTGTGCGGATAACAACTGAGGTTCTTCTCCGGAATTAGCATCATACTGCCATAACTGATATTCTCCGGAATAATTTGTATAATACTGCACCGATCCGTCTGCCTGAGCCTCAGGAGCCAAAACATCAACTTCTTCCGATACGGCTAAACGATTAACAATAAAAGCCGTATTATTGTACGAACCGTAAGCAACCTTAGGCAGTTCAACCTGACCGTACTGCTCTTCCTGGGCGGCGGCAATCGGTGCTTGCCCGATTTTTTGTTCAGGTTGTTTTGGTTTTTTGTTTTCAGGCTCAATTACAGGTGTTTCACCGGATTGCAGCGGATTATCAGACGGATCTTCCGCCGGATTTTCCGGCTGTTGTTCCACTACAGAAGGCGGATTATCGGCTACGGGAACTTTAGGAACATCTGTTTGCCCGTTATACCACATAGCACCGCCGACAACCAAAGCCAAGGCTGCCGCTATGGAAGCCATTCGCCAGAGCAAATTCTGTTTTTTAGGAGCAGATGAAAATTCGACAATCTCCGCGGGTTTTTCTGCCTGAGCAAGCTTTGCCATCACACCCGAAACAAAGTCATCCGGAGGAGAAACCATTTTTAAATGCTGGGAAAGCAAAGCGTCAAGCTCTTTAGCTTCCCGCAAATATAAAGCGCATTGCGGACAGGAAGCGATATGCTCTCTTAATTCGGCTTGCTCATCATCTGAAAGCAAACCGTCAATCAGTCTGTTTATTAAGTTTTTTGATTTTTCGCAGCTCACCGCTTCGCCTCCTTTCCTAAAATCGGCGCTAATTTTTTTTGCAGCATTTGTCTGCCGCGATATAATCTTGTTTCTATTGTTGATTCGGGTAAATCCAAGGCTTGAGCAATTTCACGATAGGAATAACCCTGTAAATATTTTAAAATCAAGGGGTCACGAAACTGCTCCGGCAGTTCCAAAAGCGCCTTGCGAAGAATATCCTTAGCTTCATCTTGTAAAATTGCCGTTTCCGGTGTGTTTTCCGCAGCCAATGTATCAGAAAAGGCCTCAATATCATCAACCGAGGTTGAAATTTTGCCCTTTTTATTCAAAAAATTGATACAGGTATTTTGAGCGATCCGATAAAACCAGGGAAAAAACCGACGCTGGCAATCAAAGCGAGATAACTCGCTATATACTTTAATAAACGCTTCCTGTGCCATATCCCGAGCCTCGTCATAATCTCCGCCCAAACGATAAGCCAAGCTAAATGCTTGTTTTTGGTAGCGTTCCACTATTAAATTAAACGCCTCCTTCTTGCCCTCCAAACAAAGGGCAACAAGTTGCTCATCAGTAAGATGTTGCATCAGCAACCTCCACTATTCGTAATAAATACCAATATTCTTAAAAAAATCTTGCACATTTTTTTTATTTTTTTTACAAAAAAAGTACACAATTATAATTATCTTTTCGGCAACAGTATAACATAAAACGACCAAAGATAAAAGTATTCTTCTTTTTTAACCTTAATAATGTCGCTTAATATCGGCTTTTTATAATATTTGTCGCAAATAAGGCCTGTACAAAGGCAGGATTGACAGCAAAGAACAAGAATTCCTTTTTTATCGCTAAAAAAGGAAGTGATTATATGCATCAACATTTTTACAGTCGCCGCGAACTGCATCATCACTTGGCATCAGCAGCTGCCCAAAGCAATTATTATGCTCCTTTAACCCTGCTTATTTTGCAAATCGATAATTTCGCCGACTTTTGTCGGCTCCTTTCCCCAATAGCGCAAGACCGGCTGTTGGACGAAACAGAAAAAGTCATCGGCCGCCTTGCTCCTAATCAGGCCTTTTGTGCCCGTTGGAGCGGACGAAAATTCGCCTTGTTGATTAACGATTACACAGCAGAGCAGGCCGGCAATATCGCTGCTGATATTGCCAAAGAGCTTTTAATAAGCCGTTTCGATGGTTATTTGGGTACGCTGGCTATCAAGCCCAAAATTTCCTGCGGCACGGCTACTTATCCGCAGACTCCGCTTTTTGAGCTTGGTCCGCAAGCGGAAAGCAATATCGGTAAAAGCGTTCACACTTGGCGGCAAATTGCTCTTTAAAAAACGGATCCGTAAAGGATGAAAAAAATTCCAACTGTCCGCTGCCGCCGCCTAACAAATTTCTTTCAGCTAACAGATCCCGCAAGCGGCGCGCCGCACCCTCATTACCGTCAAATAAAGGCAAAGAGGGATAAAGTCTTTGCAGTATCGGCCGCAAAAAAACATAATGGGTACAACCTAAAATCAGTCCGGCTGCTTCTTTGGCTAATGGATCCAATAAATTTTTTAAATACCGTTCCACTTTAGGCGAATACAGATCCTCCTCAATCAATTCCACCAAACCCGAACCGGATAATATAATAACCTGGCGGTTTTCGGCATAACGGTTTAATAAATTATGCAGTTTATCGGCCTGAACAGTTAAAGCCGTACCTAAAATCAACAGTTTACCTTCTTGTTTTAAGGCAGGCTTCAACGCGGGCTCTAAACCGACTATCGGCAAACTGTACAAAGCCCGCAAATCGGCAACTGCCGCAGCTGTTGCCGTATTACAAGCAATTACAAGAGCTTTGGGCTTATATCCCAATAAAAAATCAGCCGCTTTTTTTGTTAATTCACAAACGATTGGCAGCTCTTTATCTCCATAAGGGGCGTTAGCCGCATCAGCATAATAAATAAAATTTTCAGAAGGCAGCAATTTTTGAGCTTCGGCCAAGGTAGAAATTCCACCCACTCCCGAATCTAAAAATACTATCTCATTTTCCTGCAAAATTCTCACCTCTTAAGCCTTCAAAACCTTTCCGCCTTTAACAATAAACAAATGACCGCTTAAATCGGATCTTTGTTTCGTATCTGTGATAAAGGTCTGAATGTCCCTTTTTAATAAAGACAATAAGCATTCCTGCCGGCCGCTGTCCAGCTCCGACATTACATCATCCAAAAGCAGCACGGGTTTTTCTCCTTTTTTCTGTTCAGCTAAAGCAAGTTCGGCCAACTTTAAAGCAATCGCACAACTTTTTTGCTGTCCTTGTGAGGCAAAATTACGCGCGGATTTTTGATTGATAAAAATAGACAAATCATCTCTGTGCGGTCCCAAAACACTCACCGCCGCTTTTTTTTCAATTATGATTTTATTTTTCAAAACCATAAAAAGAGCATCTTTGATTTCTTCCACTGTCATTTGCTGCATTTGGCTTTCAGGTAAAAAGCTTTCGTAACATAAATCAAGCTGCTCTTCTTGCGACAAAATACGATGTTTTTCTGCTGCAAAAACTTTTAACTCGGTTAAAACATCAAGCCTTTTTTTAATAATAATTGCACCAAGCTCTGAAAGCTGTTCGTTCCAAGGCTCAATTTCTTCATCATTAATTATTCTGGCTCTGCTTTCTTTCAGCAGAGTATTTTTTTGTTTTAATATTTTATTATATTTAATCAAAGTTTGACAAAACCCGTCATAAAGCTGCGACATTTGTCTGTTTAAAAACTTTCTCCTGAGCTGCGGGCCTTCTTTGACCAGCAATAAATCCTCAGGAGAAAAAATTACAGTATGAAAAATACCGACTATATCGGCCAATCGGTTTTTCGCTTCTTTATTAATTTGCCAAATTTTTCGGCCTTGGCGTTGATAACCAACGCGTAAATCCAGCTTTTCAATTTTTTTTATCAGTTCACCGCATACAAAAAAATAATCTTTATTCCAGCATAACAGTTCATTATCTTTTACTCCGCGAAAAGAACTGGTTAAGCTTAAATAAGCTATCGCCTCTAATAAATTTGATTTTCCCTGCGCGTTATCACCGCAAATCAGATTGAGCTCCGGATCAAACTCAATCAATTGATCTTCATAATTACGAAAATTATTGATACGCAAATTTTGTAAATACAAAAATAACTCTCCCGTTAATTAATTGTTCTGACAGGTAAAATCAAATATAAAAAATTACTGATTCCTTCTTCGTCAACTAAAGGTTCAATAATTGCCGGTGTAGTCGGTCCTGTCATTTTCATTAATATTTCGTCTTCATCAATAACCTTTAAAGCATCGGCCAAATAACGGGCATTATATGAAGACTGCATTTCTTCGCCTTCTAAATTTATGGCAAAATCATCTTTAGTACGGCCTATATCAGGAACAACTGCGCTTAAATTTAAATTGTTTTCACTAAATTTCAGTGTCATAATACTGGTTTTATTGCGGCTGGCTTCTCTGTTTAACAATAAACCCTTTTCTAAAGCAGCCAGCATTTTTTGTCTGTTAATCACAATATTGTTCTTAAAAAGATTTTGTGCCGGCAATACCTGACGATAAGGAGGATACTGACCGCTGATAATTCTGGTTGTAAGTATAATATTCAATATTTTAAAATACACCTGATTTTTACTGATAATAATCTCTATTAATTCTTCAACACCTGCCAGCATTCTTAAAACTTCCTGCATGGTTCTGCTTGGTAAAATAACCATACCTTGACCATCACCTGCAAAAACTGCCGAACCCAACGCCAATCTATGCGTGTCAGTGGCTATCATATTAACTTGATTTTTTTCAATTTCCACCAAGATACCCGAAAAAATCTGTCTGACTTCATCATTGGAAATTCCTATACTAACCTGTTTAATTAATTTTCTCAATGCCTTAGCGCTTATTTTACCGGAAATCTCTCCGCTGGTATTTTGCGGCATAGCAGGAAAATCAGCCGGGTCCAAACAGCGAATTAAAGTTTCGGAGCTGTTATCCTTAACAATTAATTGTTCAGGTTGATAGCTTTCTAAAATAATTGGTACATCTGATAAGATTTTTACCAAATCATTAAAATAACGACCGGGAACTACTATTTCACCTGCTTCTTCTACTTCACAAAATACAGAAACCTCAATAGCTATTTCTTGATCGGTAGCTTTAAAGGTTAAAGAATTATTTTCGGCTTTCAAATAGATACCGCTTAAAATAGGCAATTCATTTTTTGATGAAACAGCGCGGGATGCAGTTTGAACTCCGTAAAGTAAATCTTCTTTGCGGCAAATTATTTTCATAAAGTCAAGCCTCCGATCATAATATTAATAATTTGTTTAAAAGTAGTAATAGTAATAAGTGATATTGATAATTGGGATAAAACACTTTATAAGCAGTAACAGCTATAAAAAGCATTATAACAATAGTGTTGATAACATCTAAATTTATTAACAGTATTTAACAATTTAAAAAAAATCGACAATTTTTTTCAACAGTTTTTTGTAAACAAATTAATAAAGTGTTTATAAATTTATGTAAAACTTTTCACTGATATTTTCGTTTAAGAGCTTTAAATCATTAATCAGTTGATGATCGGTTTTTTTAGTGTCATTGATTTTTTTATAGGCATGCATAGCTGTGGAATGATCACGGCCTCCAAAATCATTTCCTATTTTAGGAAAAGAAATATCCAGCAGCTCGCGGCATAAAAACATTGCTATTTGCCTGGGGTAAGAAATATCGCGATCGCGTTTTTGGCCTATCATTTCAGAAAGAGAGATATTAAAAAATTCACAAACTGTTTTTTGAATATGTTCAATATTCAACGGTGGTTTTTTATTTTTTGGTAAAATATCCTTTAAAGCAATTTCAGTGTCAGCCAAAGTAATTTTTTCAATTTTATTTAATATAGAATAATAAATAATTTTATTCAATACGCCTTCCAGCTCTCTGATGTTTGAGCTGATTTTATCGGCAATAAAAAAGATTACATCGTCAGGAATTTCAGCGTTATCACTGGCAGCCTTATGCTGCAAAATAGCGCAGCGTGTTTCAAAATCCGGAGGCTGAATATCGGTTATCAGACCCCACTCAAAACGAGATCGTAAGCGTTCATCCAATGCTTCAATTTCTTTTGGCGGACGATCACAAGAAATAACGATTTGTTTGCCGTATTCATGTAAAGTATTAAAAGTATGAAAAAATTCCTCCTGTGTTTCTTTTTTATTTGATAGAAATTGGATATCATCAATTAAAAAAATATCGGCGTTACGATAACGAACTTTAAAAGCATGTGCTTGCTGTGTTCTGATAGAATAAATAAATTCATTAACAAAGCTTTCGGTAGAAACATAGGCAACATTGGCATTATGATCTTTTTTAAGCAGCTTTTGAGCAATAGCATGCATTAAATGTGTTTTACCAAGGCCGGAATCCCCGTAAATAAATAAAGGATTATAGGTTCTGGCAGGTCTTTCTGAAACAGCCATTGCTGCGGCGTGAGCAAAACGGTTAGAGTTTCCCACTACAAAACTCTCAAAAGTATAACGAGGATTAAAACGAGCCAAAGGGTCATTAATAGCATTATTGGAAATAGTTTCTTCAGGTGTCGGCAAGCCGCCTTCATCGGTTATAAAAACAACAGAAAATTGTTCTCCTTTAACAGTAAACAGGCAATCTTCAATTTTTTGCCGATAATTTTCTTCCATATATTCTTGAGCAAAACGGTCGGCAACGGTAATATAAACACAATCTCCTTGACGATTAAAGCGATTTATCGGTTCAAACCAGCGGCGATAACTGTCCGGACGCACATTTTCTTTTAATATGTTTAAGGCAGCCGTCCATAAGCTGTCAACAGAAGAATTATCCACAGAAATTCAGCCCCAATCTAACAGTAATAATAAAAAGTTATCCACAGTTAATGGAGATGTATTTTTAGTTATCCACAAAAAATAATCAATTTTAACCGCATTAAGTCTTTACATCATACCATATTTACCTAACCTTTTCAAGAAAAAACAATCTCGCCAAACAAGATATTTTCGTTGACAATTAAAGTAAATTAAGATATAATTGCTCTATTAAAATGGAATGTTATGAAAAATTTTAAATTTAACGGTAATTTAGTTTTTAAAACCGTTACCGTTAGAATATAAACATTATAAAAGGAGGATAGTTTAAAAAAATGACTAAAAGAACTTATCAACCCAAAAAGAGAGTGCATAAAACCGTTCACGGTTTTCTTTCTCGTATGAGCACTAAAAACGGCCGCAGAGTTATTAAAGCTCGCAGAGCCAAGGGCAGAAAATCCCTTTCCGTCTAAAATGCTGCCCCGCACCTATCGTTTAAAAGATAAAAATGATTTTCGTAAGGTGTATCAAAGGGGAAAGTCAGCGGCTTACCCTTATTTTGTTTTGTATTACAAAACAAATAATCTGAAGCAAAGCCGAATAGGCTTTTCTGTTTCTAAAAAAGTCGGAAAAGCAACAGTTCGTAATCGTATTAAAAGGCAGTTGCGCGAACTTTGTCGCCAAAAACTGCAATTCTTTCCGGGCGGGAAAGATTACATCATTATTGTCAGGAGCAGAGCTCTTGGCGCAAGTTTTGCACAGCTTTCTGAACAAATGGATAAGGCGCTTATTCATTTAAAGCAAAACAGTTAACACTGCTTGTGATAAAAATATGAAAAAAATTTTAATTGTTATAATCCGGTTTTATCAAAAAGCAATATCGCCTTTTTTAGGAAAAAACTGCCGATTTATTCCTACCTGTTCACAATATGCGCTGGAAGCAATTAACAGATATGGTGCCTTGCGCGGTGGTTGGCTCGGTTTAAAAAGAATATGCCGCTGCCACCCATGGGGAAAATTCGGTTATGATCCGGTACCGGATTTATCAAAAAACAAAAAACATTAATAATAGCCTAAAAACAGCTGTTTGCTGCTAAAGAATCATAACAAGGAGTGAAAAAATTGCCCGATATAACCGCTTTTTCGTTAATTGCCGCCATTGATATTTGGGGATCAGTCCTCAATTTTATGGCTATGTGTTTGGAAGGGCTGTATAAATTTACTGCTGTTTTGCATATACCTAGTTATGCAATAGCAATTTGTATTTTAGCGTTAATAATAAAAGTTTTGCTCTATCCTTTAATGAAAAAACAAATGCGCTCTATGCGCGAAATGCAAAAAGTTCAGCCGTTAATGAACGAAATTAACGAAAAATACAAAAACAATCCGCAAAAAAAGCAAGAGGAAATGCTTAAGGTTTATCAAAAATATAAAGTAAACCCTGCGGCGGGCTGCCTGCCCTTATTAATTCAAATGCCGATTTTAATCGCCATTTTTCAAATGCTGCGTAATTTTGAACCCGCTAATCCCGATGCGTACCGCTTTTTTTGGATACCGGATCTTTCGTCCCAGGATCCGACGGGCATAGTATTGCCGGTAATAGTTGTTATTACATCCTTGGCTCAGCAATATGTTAATACCACAAATAAAAAAGATCCGACGCAAAAGGCAATGTTGATCACCATGCCGCTGATGATGGGCTTTTTTGCCCGTACTATGCCGGCCGGTCTTGGTATTTATTGGGCCATGATCAGTATTTTGGGTGCTCTGCAGCAAATCTTCTTTAATGAAAAAGGCAAAAAAGAAGATGAAAAAATCGAGCTTACCGAAGAGGCGGAAAAACAGGCTAAAAAAGAAAAAAAAGCCGAGGCTATTGCTCGTTCAAAGGAAGAAAAAGCTCTGGCAACACAAAAAAGAATTGCAGCGGCAAATGCCAATGCTCCTTTAAACGCGCAAGGTAAAAAGAAAAAAGTGGTTATCGGTCCCGATGGCCAGCCTTTAAAAAGAAAAATAGAAAAAACCCCCAATACTGATAATACCGATAATAAAAATAATTAGGCCCCGTATTTAAGGAGGACAATAATGGAGAAAATATTTGAAGCCAGCGGAAAAACCGTTGAAGAAGCTTTGGATGCCGCTTGTGCTCTGGCCGGCGTCGGTCTTAACGAAGCCGAGGTCGAAGTATTGGAAGTAGGCAGCAAGGGCATTTTCGGTATCGGCGGTAAAGATGCGCGCGTTCGCTTAATCGTTAATGCCAAAGGTGAAGAACCAATTCGTCCGACTATCACAAAAGTAGAATCAAAGTTACCCGAAGCTGCTCGCACTGCTGATAAAAAACCTTTAAAAGCACAAGATAAACCTTATTTTGTAAAAAGTGAAAGCAAAATAATAACCGATGCGGCTATGCCTGCCGAAAAGCCCGTTTCCGCGGAGCCGGAAGTCATATTATCTCAAGAAGAAGTAAATCAGGCTTCTGCTAAAGCCCTCGGGTTTTTAGAGCCGATTTTTGCAAAAATGCAGGTAGCTCCCGAGCATAGCGTACAATACCGTGAAGGGCTGGTTATCGTTTCCTTTAGTGGCGAAAACCTTGGCGTATTAATCGGTCGTCGCGGAGAAACCCTTAATGCTTTACAATATCTTGTTAATCTTTATGTCAATAAAACCTCTAAGCAACATACAAGAATGGTCTTGGATGTCGAAAACTATCGGGCCAGCAGGGAGGAAACACTTGTTGCTTTAGCCCGAAAAATGGCCGAAAAAGCCGTACGAACGGGTCGCCGTGTAGAGCTGGAGCCAATGAATCCCCACGAAAGAAGGATAGTCCATATTTCCTTACAAGAAGATAATCGCGTGGAAACCATCAGTCGCGGAGAAGAGCCTTACCGTCGAGTTGTTATAGTAAAAAAGGGCGGCCGCTCTTACCGCAGATAAAATAAGTAACTCAAACAGCCCAAGCAGGGCGGACTTTTCCCCGTCCGCCCTGCTTTTTTTATCTTTAAGGAGCAGCTTATGGCACAAAATCGTAACCTACAAACAATAGCGGCAATTGCTACACCGGCGGGAAGCGGCGGTTTAGCGGTAATACGGATCAGCGGCAGCGAAGCGGCGGCAGTTTTGTCGCGGATTTTTTTGCCTATGGCAGAAAAATTACCGCAAGCTGATCCCCGACGGATGCTTTTGGGAAAAATTATCGAACCGCAGACAAAAAAACTAATTGATGAGGGCTTGGCCGTATTTTTTGCGGCGCCAGCTTCTTTTACCACAGAGGATGTGGCCGAGCTGCACTGTCATGGCGGTGCTTTTGTGGCAGCAGCGGTATTAAAAGCAGCCTTGGCCGCCGGAGCGGTTTTGGCTAAACCGGGTGAATTTACTTTAAGGGCATTTTTGGGCGGCCGTCTGGATTTGGTGCAGGCCGAGGCAATACGAGATATAATCGAAGCCAAAAGCTTACAAGCGCTTGCCGTATCTCAAAATCAGCTTGCAGGCCACTTATCTGAACAAATTAATCTTTTGGAGGACGAGCTTTTGCAGCTATTGGCAGAAATTGCCGCGGGTGTGGACTTTCCCGAGGATATTGATTTGCTGTCCAACGAGCAAATCGATCAACGGCTTGCGCTTGTAAATAACAGCATTAACGAGCTGCTTAAAGATGCAGAAATGGGCAGGCTATTAAAAGAAGGCGTATCCTGCGCTTTATTAGGCGCGGTCAATGTCGGCAAATCAAGCTTACTCAATGCTTTGCTGCAGGAAGAGCGGGTTATTGTCACCGCTTCACCCGGCACGACCCGCGACATAGTCGAGGAAGGATTTTTATTATCAGGCATTAAAGTGGTTTTAGCGGATACCGCAGGCTTGCGCGTTGCCAAAGAGGAGGCGGAGCAGATCGGCATAGAAAAAAGCCGTAAAAAAGCAGCTGAAGCTGAGTTGCTCTTATTGGTTTTTGATGCAACCCGCCCCCTTGGCGAGCAGGATAAGGAGCTGTTGTCCTTAGCTCAAGGCAAAAAAGCGCTGATAATTATCAATAAATGCGACTTTGCTGATAACGAAGAACTGGCCGGGCAAATAAAACAACCGGCGCCCCAAATACCTATAATGTTTGTTTCGGCAAAAACAGGACGGGGCTTATCCGAGTTAAAAGCAAAAATGACAGAAATCATTTTAGGAGGCGTTTATAACGCCGAACCAAAAATCAACAACCTGCGCCATCAAGAAGCTTTGCTTGCCGCTTCCTTTTATATTTCGCAGGCGCAGGAAACCTTACAGCAAAACCTTCCCGCTGATTTGGCGGCGGTAGATATTCTCAGCGCCCGCAATGCTTTGGGAGAAATCAGCGGCCGTACTGCTTCCGCCGATATTATCGAAAAAATCTTTGCCACATTCTGTTTGGGAAAATAATGTTTCCCGTGAAACACAAGGAGTAATCATAATGAGCTTTAAACTTGCGGAAAATGAATATATTGCAGAAACCTATCAAGTAATTGTTGTCGGCGGAGGTCACGCAGGCTGCGAAGCGGCCGCGGCCGCCGCTCGATTGGGTGTTAATACGCTGCTTTTAACCTTAAACCCCGAATCAATAGCCTTATTGCCCTGTAACCCCTCTATCGGCGGCGCGGCCAAAAGTGTTTTGGTACGAGAAATTGATGCCATGGGCGGTATAATGGCGCGTTTGGCCGACGAAACTCAAATTCAAATCAGAATGCTCAATACAGGCAAAGGCCCCGCGGTTCAAGCCTTAAGGGCGCAAATAGACAAGCCCTATTACAGCCGCCGTATGCATCATTTACTTGAGAGCACGCCAAATTTGTCAATCAGGGCGGGCGAGGGTGCGCGCCTGATAATAGAAAACAACAAAGTCTGCGGTGTAGCCACGGCTGTCGGTGCGGTATTTGCCTGCGATGCCGTTATTTTAACCTGCGGCACTTATCTCAACGGCTTAATTCACATCGGCGGTTTTTCGCAGCGGTCCGGCCCCTCCGGTTACCCTGCCGCTCCGTTGATGGGGGATTATCTGCGATCTTTAGGTTTAGAAATGGGACGGTTTAAAACAGGCACGCCTGCAAGAGTCGATAAAAATACTATAGATTTCGATAAAACCGAGGTTCAGCCGGGCAGCAAGGAGTTTTTGGCTTTTTCTTATTTAACCAAAGAAGAAACCTTCCGTGCCCGCCCCTCAGTTCCCTGTTATTTGTCATATACCAATGAGCAAACACATCAGATAATTCGCGATAACCTTCATCGCTCTCCTCTTTACAGCGGAAGGATAGAAGGAATTGGGCCGCGCTATTGCCCTTCCTTGGAGGACAAGGTGGTTCGTTTTGCCGACCGTACGGCCCACCAGCTTTTTTTAGAGCCGGAAGGCTTAAACTCCCGAGAGATATATGTTCAAGGCATGTCCAGCAGCCTGCCCGAGGAGGTACAGGCTGCCTTTATGCACACCATTCCCGGCTTAGAGCGGGTAAAAATAATTCGTCCGGCTTATGCAATCGAGTACGATTGTCTGCAGCCGACTCAATTAAAAGCTACGCTTGAGCATAAGGAAATCAAGGGCTTTTTCTCGGCAGGACAGCTTAACGGCACCTCAGGCTATGAGGAAGCTGCGGCGCAGGGCCTTTTGGCCGGCATTAATGCCGCCGCTTCTTTGTTGGATAAAGAGCAGCTAACCTTTACCCGTGCCGATTCATATATCGGTGTGATGGTTGACGATTTGGTAACCAAAGGAGTTAGCGAGCCTTACCGGCTTTTTACCTCTTTGGCAGAATATCGTTTGCTTTTACGGCAGGATAATGCCGATACCCGTCTGACGGAAATTGCCGACAGCTACGGGCTGATCGACGAAGAACGCCGCCGCGCCTATTATGAAAAAAAAGAAGCTATCGAAAAAGAAAGCCGGCGGCTGCGGGATTTCAGGCTTAACAGCAGCGCTCTGCAAGCCTTGGGTATTGATGCCAAATCAGGCCTGACTTTAGCCGAATTGCTGCGTCGCCCCGAGGCCAACTATGAGCAGGTTCTCCAGCACTACCCGCCGGATTCGCAATTATCCTCTCAGGTTAAGGAAAGCATAGAGATAACCTTAAAATATGAAGGATATATTCAAAAACAGCTTAAGCAGGTAGAGCGCTTTAAAAATCTAGAAAAAAAGAAACTGCCCGCTGATTTGGATTACCTTAATATCAAGGGGTTATCCAACGAATCAGCACAAAAGCTGGCGCGCTTTAAGCCGGATAATATCGGGCAGGCAAGCAGAATAACAGGCGTTTCCCCTGCTGACATCAATGTTCTATTGATCTATATCGAACAGCACCGCCGAATGTTTCCCGTGAAACAAGGAGATAAGCAATGACCGCGTTTCAACAAATACTGAAAGATTATGCTCCCTATTTAAGCGCTGAGCAAGTCGGTCTTTTAAAAGAGCATTGGCGTTTGGTTGAAGAGGGTGCAAAAATAATGAATTTAACCGCTATCCGCGATGAAGAAGCGGCCGCCGTTAAGCATTATCTGGACAGCCTGCTGGTACTGCCCTATTTACAAGGCACAAGCTGTTTGGATATCGGCAGCGGCGCAGGCTTTCCCGGTATGCCGCTGGCGTTGCTGCGACCGGAAATTAAATTTGTTCTGCTTGACTCTACGGGTAAAAAATGCCGCTTTGTCAGTGATTGCGCCCACGCTCTGAATTTAACAAATGTTACGGTTTATCAGGGACGGGCAGAAGAAGCTGCCCGGCAAAAGCAACTGCGCGCCGCCTTCGATACGGTTACGGCGCGTGCCGTTGCTTCTTTGCCTACTTTGCTAGAATATGCCCTGCCGTTTTTAAAAACAGGCGGCCTATTTATTGCCATGAAAGGGCCGGCGCTGCAAGCTGAGCTGGCACAAAGCAAAGATGCACTTTTTGAGTTAAAAGCCCAAATAGAGCAGGTTTTGCCAAAAGAGCTGCCGGGGGGAGAACGCCGTTTGCTGGCACTTATTCGCAAAACAGGTCAAACGCCGCAAAAATATCCCCGCTCGGTCGGAAAACCGGAAAAAATGCCGCTGTAAAGAGGAACAAGCGGTTTATTGTTGAATTTTATAAGCATTATCTCAAAACGGTGGTGGATTTTTTGTCAAAAGTAATTGCTATGGTCAACCAAAAAGGCGGTGTGGCCAAAACAACCTCAGCAATCAATCTTTGTGCCTATCTTGCCGACCTGGGTAAAAAAACTCTGCTGATCGATTGCGACCCCCAAAGCAATGCGACCAGTGGCTTAGGGATTGATCGTAAGGATTTACAAAACAGCGTTTATGATGTCCTTGTCAACGGTATCTCACCTGAGGAGACAGTTTGCCATACGGATTTTAAGGGGTTGGATATTCTGCCCTCGACTATTTCTTTGGCAGGTGCGGAAATAGAGCTTGTTTCGGTTGTCGCCCGCGAAACGCGCCTTAAGCGAGCGCTGCGCGGTTTTCGCGATAATTATGATTTCATTATTATTGACTGTCCGCCTTCTTTGGGCTTACTTACTCTAAATGCGCTGACCGTTGCCGACAGTATGATAATACCTCTTCAATGCGAATATTACGCGTTAGAAGGTTTAAGCCAGCTCATGAAGACCTTTGAGCTTGTTAAGCGCCACCTAAATCCTGATTTGCGTTTAGAAGGCATCTTGCTGACGATGTTTGATCCGCGCACAAACTTATCATTACAGGTAGCCGAGGAGGCCCGCTCATATTTTGGTGATGCTGTCTTTTCCTCCATCATACCCCGTTCTGTTCGTCTTTCCGAGGCTCCCAGCCACGGTTTGCCGATTTTATACTACGATCCCAAAAGCAAAGGGGCGGAACTGTACTGCCGCTTAGCACAGGAATTAATTGAACGCAACAGCTGATAACGGAGGGTAAAAATGAATAAAAAGGCAAAAGGATTAGGCAAAGGGTTAGGCGCGCTGCTGCCGGATGCACCGATATATAAAGAAGAAGCCGGCGAAAAAATTATTTTGGTGGCCTTAAATAAAATTACGGCCAACGAAGAACAGCCTCGAAAAAACTTTGATGAAGAAAAACTGTCTGAGCTGGCGCAATCGATAAAAGAACACGGACTGGTTCAGCCCGTTTTGCTTTTTGAGCAAGCTCCGGGCCAATATCGTATTATCGCAGGCGAGCGCCGTTTTCGCGCCGCCCGTCTGGCGGGCCTTAAGCAAATACCGTCCATTATCCGCGATCTGGCCGAAAACGAGGCCGAAGAAATAGCTTTAATCGAAAACATCCAGCGCGAGGATTTAAATGCCTTTGAAGAGGCCTCGGCTTTAGCCCGCCTGCAGGAAAAAGGCGGTTATACCCAAGAGGTTTTGGCAGAAAAGATTGGCAAAAGCCGACCTTATGTGGCTAATGCTTTGCGGCTGTTGACTTTAGATAAAGAAATTTTATCAATGCTGGCCGCGGGTAAAATTTCCGGCGGTCACGGTAAAGCCTTGCTTATGGTCAAATCGCCTGTCAATCGCCAAGCGCTGGCTAAAAAAATCTGCCTGGAAGGCCTTTCCGTTCGCGCTGCCGAAGAGCTGGCCAAGGCTTATAATAATGAGGTTGAAAAACCCGTTAAAAAACTAAGGCTCGCTCACCAAAATCCCGTTTTGGCAAATGTCGAAAAACGCCTTCAGCATAAGCTGGGCACAAAGGTTAAAATCGAAAGCAAGGGCAAGGGCGGTATCCTCAAGGTGGATTTTTATTCCCAGGATGATCTGCAGCGCCTGTTGGATATGCTTTTGCCAAACGAAGAATTTTAATTTTTTATCGGCTAAAAAATATTTTACAACTGTTTAAGGCTTTTTTCTTTCAGTTTGTCAGCGTGCAGACCTTTGTTTACACGCTCAGGCTCCCTTCGGGAGCCTTTTTTGTGCACTTTTTTAAAAATAATGCATAAAATAGCCGTACAATAACAAATATTTAGGTGATTTTATGATCTTTTTAGATAATGCGGCGGGCAGTTACCCCAAACCCCAACAGGTTGTTCAGGCAATGGGGCGGGCGCTTGAGGATTATGGCGCAAACCCGGGACGAGGCGGCTATGAGCTGTCGTTGCGAGCGTCAAGAGCCGTTTATCAGGCCAGGGAAAAAGCGGCAGAGTTTTTCGGTTGCCCCAATCCCGAGCGGCTGATTTTTACCTCGGGAGCCACCGAAAGCTTAAATATTGCTTTGTTCGGTTACTTAAAAAAAGGCGATCATGTTATATATTCGGGTATGGAGCATAATGCTCTGTGGCGTCCCTTAATGCGCTTGGTTGAGCTAGGAACGATAACGGCAACCTGTGTTAAGGCGGATCGTTACGGCTATGTTCATATCAGCGATTTTCAAGCCGCTATCCGGCCGCAAACGGCCTTGATTTGCTGTTTGCATGCCAGTAATGTAACAGGCTGCGTACAGCCCTTGGGGCAACTGGGAATAATTGCGGCTTCTCACAAAATTCCTCTTTTAACCGATGTAGCTCAAAGTGCCGGCTTGCTGCCTATTTCCGTAGCCGACGGTCATATTGCTCTCTTGGCCTTTGCCGGGCACAAGGGGCTTTACGGGCCTTCCGGTATCGGCGGTCTTTATGTCGATGAAAAAATTGAGCTGCAGCCGCTTATTTACGGCGGCACCGGCAGCAACTCCGATCAGTGGCAACAGCCCGATTATTATCCCGACAGACTGGAAAGCGGCACAGCTAATTTTGCCGGTATTATTGGGCTCTCAACAGCGCTGGATTTTGTAAACGAATGCGGCATTGACAGTCTTTTTGCAAGAGCAGATTCTTTGTGCAATCGTTTTATTGAGGGTGCGGGCAATATCAAGGGCATTACTTTATATTTGCCGCGCTGGCAATGCCGTCGTCTGCCGGTAGTCAGCTTAAACATAAAAGGGCTTGACAGTGCGGAGGCCGCGGCTGCTTTAGACGAGGAATACGGTATTGCCGTGCGCTCCGGTTTGCATTGCTCCCCCTTGGCACACAAAAGCATAGGCACAGAGTCCTTGGGAGGCGCTCTGCGTTTTTCTTTTGGCTGTTTTAATACAGAAAATCAAGTAGAGCGGGTCTTGCTGTCTTTGCGTTCTTTAGCGGACGCGCAAAAATAATAACAGCGTCCAAGTTGCGCGGGCATAAAAGCTGCATATATTGGCAAAAGCAGAAGGTGTTGATAAGATGTATTAAGGAGGGAGAAAATGGAAGAATTATTTATCAATTTAGAAAGAACCGTCTTTTTACCAAAAGGCTCCCCGGGTGTTTTTGCCGTCAACGAAATAAGCGCCAAAATTTGCGATTTTCAACTTGAGGAGCGGGCTCAAAACCTGTATTGTCAGGGCGAGCTGGAAATAACCGTTGACTATTTAGCAGTAACAGCAAAAGAAATGCAACCGCAAGGGATGTTGTTCGTCTCTGAACCCCGTAGGGAAGAAAATAATCCGTGGCAGGCGCAAATCGCTCTTCCGTTTGAATTTGAGCAGGAAGCCCGCTTGCTGTGTGCTTCCGCCTGTCAGCTTACGGTTAAAGAATGTCATTGGTTCGTTGTCGCACCGCGTGCTATCGAATTGACAGTTGATTTGGTCTTAAGCAATCCCCTACAGACAGCAGATGACGATGCTGATGAGGAGCTGCCCGTTGGTTTTATTTTGGGCGGAAAAAAAGGGCGTGATTTATCCTTAATTTTAAAAAAGGAATTGTCGGCCGAGATCAACACAAGCAGCTATCACGAGAAAATGCTAAAAGCAGAAACAGCGGCCGAGCAAGTGTCCGCAACTCCCAACGACTGGCAGATTATTACAAAGGAGGATACCCCCATGGAAACAGGCATAAAGCAAAAGGAGCAAACGGTGCAAGTGCTGCGGGAGGCCGCAAAAGTGCCGCCTGTTACAGAGCTAATAGCCAAAGAAGAGCCAAAACCATGTCCAATAGTTAAAGAAGAGCCCTTGCCCGAGCCGCCGCCGCGGATTGAAAAGCAGGTAAAATTACAGGCAGAGATTAAGGCCCGCTTATCGGCGCAGTTCAGCGCAGGTATTCGCCTGGCGGGCAAGGCGGTCAATAACAGCTGGCAATTGAGCTTATATCGTGTTCGTGAGGATGAAACCCCCGCGGAAATCGCACTTAAAAAAGGTATAAGTCTTAATGCCTTACAAAAACGAAACGGTTTATGTGATGGTGAAAAACCGGCTGCCGGATGTTATTTATTCCTGCCTTAATAGTTCTGCAACACAAGCTAAGGAGCGTGCCGGCCGGCACGCTCCTTAGCTTGTGTAAACTGTAGATATTATTGTTTACAACTATTTAATACACAGACTTATTCACAATTTATCCCCAGCTTGCTAATGAGTATGCGGCTGATTTTCCAAGCGGTCAAGCCTAAAAAAGCACCTAGGGCAATCCCGGCCAAAATATCCGTCGGATAGTGTACAAGCAAATAAAAACGAGAAAAGGCAATTAAAAAAGCTACAAACAGAGCCGTTGCGCCTAATTTGCGATTTGCGCAAAAAACAACCGTAGCTGCGGCAAAAGCGTGCAAACTGTGTCCGGAGGGAAAAGATGCGTCGGTCGGCGCGTTAATCAAAAGAAAAACACCCGTGTTTATTTCAAACGGCCGCGGGCGGTCGATTAGCGGCTTTAAGCATAAATTACCTAATAAAAAACAAAAAATAATCGCTAAAAATATTGCTAAAGAGCAACGCCTGTAAGCAGGAAAGAAAAGCATTGTTGCGGCAACAGTCAGCCATAAAAGCGAATAATTGCCCAAAGCTGTCAATAAGGGCAGTATTTTATTTAAAAAAGCGCATTCTATTAGCGACTGCCAGTTAAGTAAAAGCTCAACTTCCGTTAACGAAAAATCATATAGCACGGTTTAACTCCTTGGTTTGCCGATTATCAGTGATAAAAATACGCTGATAATGCTGATAATTATCGCTCCAAAAAAGGCCGCCGCAAAGCTGCTTACCTCAAAGCCCGGGACGATCCAGGCAGCTAGCTCTAGCATCAGGGCATTAATAAATAAGGTTAAAAGGCCCAGAGTCAGCACATTAAAGGGCAAGGTCAAAACCAGTAAAACAGGGCGGATAACAGAATTAATCAAGCCTAAAATCAAGGCTGCCAGCAGCATAGAAAAAGTATCGACTGCCGTAATGCCGGTAAAGAGCCTGACAACAATAACAATACCGATTGCGTTAACCAAAAACCGCCAAAAAAACATTTTTCTATTCATAAAATCAGCCTCCTTTAGGGTATATTATTATTCTAGCCATAAAAGGCATATCCTTTTCATAAAAGACGGTTGTTTTTTTGGCATAAATTAGGTACAATATATTAAATATATATCTTTAAGGAGCAAAGGAGCAAAAAATGACGAATTCCAATATTAAAGAGTTAGCCAACCAGTTGATTTATTATTCCTGTGATCTTAAACGCGGAGAAAAAATTTTAATTAATGTGATCGGCGAGGCCGAGGAACTGGCCGGCGAATTGGTAAAAACGGCTTACCAAGCGGGGGCCATACCTTTTTTGCACATAGAAAATACTAAGATTGAGCGGCAGTGGCTGCTGGGCTGCACGACCGAGCAATTAAATATGGAGGCGTCTTGGCAGCTGGCACGCATGAAACAAATGGATGCCTATATCGGCCTACGCGCGCGCGGCAATGCTTACGAAATGTCCGATGTGCCGCTTGATAAAATTGAGCTTTACGAAAAGCTCTTAAGCGAGCCCGTTCATCATGGCGTGCGTGTGCCTCATACCAAATGGGTGGTATTGCGCTATCCCAACGACACTATGGCTCAAGAGGCCAGAATGTCCACCGAAGCCTTTGCCGAAATGTATTACAAGGTATGCAATTTGGATTATCGTCAGCTTTCTGCGGCAATGACTCCCTTAGCGGAGCTGATGGAAGCCACCGATAAGGTAGAGATTTTTGCTCCCGGTACAGAGCTGTATTTTAGTATTAAGGATATCCCGGCTATTAAGTGCGACGGCCGCTGCAATATCCCCGACGGAGAGGTTTACACTGCCCCCATTCGTGATTCTGTCGAAGGGCGGATCTCCTATAATATTCCCTCTGTTCACCAGGGCATATCCTTCGAGAATGTTGTTTTAGAATTTGAGCGCGGCAAAATCGTCAAAGCTACGGCAGGCAGCAAAACAGAGTCCATTAACAAGGTTTTCGATATCGACGAAGGTGCGCGCTATATCGGCGAATTTGCTTTGGGCTTAAATCCTTTTGTTACTACGGCAGTCAATGATATTTTGTTCGATGAAAAGATTTGCGGTAGCTTCCATTTTACACCGGGGGCCTGCTACGACAATGCTTACAATGGTAATAAAAGTGCTTTACACTGGGATTTAGTCAATGTTCTTCGCAAAGAGGCCGGTGGTGGTGAAATTCGCTTTGACGGAAAAACCATTCAAAAAGACGGTATTTTCATTTTACCTCAGTTGGCGGGGCTAAACCCCGAAAACTTTACCGAAAAGCTTTAAGAAGGGAGAGTAACAATGACAGAAGCAACAAATTATATTACCGTAACCTACGATAACGATCAAAATGTACAAGTTCCGGTTGGCAGCTCTTTGGCGGAAATTTGTACATGCATACCAAGACGGTATCCGCGCCCTTTGGCGGCAGAGGTCAACAATGTCCTGCACGAAATGGATTATAAGCTGTTTTCCGACAGTACGATTATTTGGCGTGATTACACCACGGCAGCAGGCTTTCGCATCTATTCCCGCAGTGTGACCTTTTTGTTAATGGCGGCCTGCAAGCGGCTTTATCCCGACTGCGATATCGATGTCTGCCATTTGTTGGAAAACGGCGTTTTTTGTCGATTGATCGGCAATCGGCCTTTTGAGCGGTCAATGATTTTTTCCTTGCAGGAAGAGATGAAAAAAATGGTAAAAGAAGATTTGCCGATTAATTGTCAAGTGGTAACCAAAGAAGATGCCGTCGCCTTTTTTCAAAGCCAAGGCAAAGAGGCCAAAGCCAGCTTAATTTCTTGTCGCAAACGCGAAACCCTGCGCCTTTATACCTTAGAGGGCATAACCGAATATTTTTTCGGCAGAATGGCAAGGTGGACAGGCGTTTTAACACAGTTTGCTCTCAGCCCTTTTTCTGATGGCTTTGTAGTGGCTCTACCCGTTTTAAAAGAGATGGGACCGATGGCGGGAAAATTTGATGAAGATCGCAATTTGGCTGCCGCTTTAAAGGAATACCGTCTTTTTCGTGAGGCCATAGGTGTAGAAACCTTCGGTAAGCTGAATAAAATCATCAACGCCGGCGGCCTGCGTGAGCTGGGCTTAATTGATGAAGCCCGGCAAGAAAGAGCCTTGCATTATATTTCCGATATGATAGCCAAGGATTTTCCCAAGGTGCGTGTAGTGATGATTGCCGGCCCCAGCTCTTCCGGAAAAACCACCTTTACCAAGCGTCTTTGTATTCAATTTAGGCTTTTGGGCTTGCAGCCCGTTTCTATTTCTTTGGATGATTATTTTATTGACCGCGAGCATACGCCCTTAGACGAACAAGGCAACAGAAACTACGAAAATATCGAGGCCTTGGATATTGATTTGTTCAGCCGGCATCTGAACGGCTTGCTTAAAAAAGAACAGGTTTGTATCCCCCGCTATAATTTTTTGACGGGTAAAAGAGATGAGCAGGGCTTTATATGCTCCTTAGACGATGATAAAATTATCGTTATCGAGGGTATTCACGCGCTTAATAAAAGCTTAACAGAGCAAATACCTCAAGACTGCATACGCTACATATATGTCAGTGCTTTATCACAAATGAAGCTTGACAGGTATTCTGTTGTATCGTCCTCCGATATTCGTTTAATGCGCCGTATTATCCGTGACAGCCAGTTCCGCGGACAGTCGGCAGAAAATACACTTCTGCTTTGGCAGGCCGTCCGCCGCGGCGAAACGCAAAACATTTTCCCTTATCAAGGCAATGCCGATTTTTATTTTGATTCGGCGCTGGTTTACGAAATTTCGGTTATTAAACAGATCATTGAACCGCTTTTATCAGAAATAACAACAGATTCACCCGCTTATTTGGAAGCCAGGCGTTTACAAAATCTATTGCAATATGTTTGTGCTGCTTCTTCAGATGATGTCTTGACCAATTCAATTTTACAAGAATTTCTTGGTCACAGCTTTTTTTCGTATTAGATTTATCAACGGTCGTTGATCAACTTTAAGCCCTTTTTATTGATTATACTCCCTCCTTGCGGGGGAGTTTTTTCTCTTTCACACTTCAGTTCGTTTTTTCATAATATGTATTAAGGAAGGTAGGCAGAGGTTGTGTTCAAGCTTTTAAAAAACTGTCGCCCCCCATTACGGGGGAGTTTTTTTTCTTCACTTAGCACCCTTTTTCCTGATATTCCATACTATGTACTATAAACCTCGCCTAAGGATTTTTCTTTTGGCGGAGTCTAAAACAAAAAGCCGAAAAGGAGAGATGAATAATGTTTAACTATGGCAATGCTTTTGGCGGGGGATACGGCACCTGGGGTTGGGTTTTTAACCTGATTATCGTGATAGTCGTGCTGGAATTCCTCTCCAGCGTCACCAGTTGGGGCGCCGGTAGCGGTTGCTACTAAATCTAAAATAAGTTAAAAAGGAGGATTATCAAATGAATTGCTATTCCAATAACTGCAACGATTGCTGCGGCAATCCCGGCGGTAACAGCTGTGGCTTCTTCGGCGGCTTGGGCGGCTTTGGCTGGATTATCAACCTGTTAATCATCATTATTGCCATTCAGTTCCTGTGTGAAATTTTCAGCGGAGGCTGGGGCAGCTGTGGTGCAAACAATAGTTGCGGCTGGGGCAATAACGGCTGCTGCTGACAAGCCCTGCCGCAAGGCAATATAAAGAGCGGTAACAAACTGTTGTTACCGCTCTGCAATTTTTAATTTACTTTAGAAAGGAGGGTGGCAAAATGGTAATGAACGCGGGCAGGCCGGGAGGTTCATTATTGGGGCTTTTGCCTAATCTGTTTTCCGGCGGAGGCGGCGGAAGTATGTTATCTTCATTGTCTGAGCTGATGGGCGGAAGCAGCGGAATGTTATCCGTATTATCAGGTTTAATGGGCGGAGGCATGGGCGGGGGCATGAGCAGCGGTTTTAGCTCTGCCGGCAATCAGTCCGCGCCAAGTTATGATCTTAACGACTTACTCAATCGCTTATCCTCCATGATGAATAATAACGCTCCGAATATGCCACCTCCTTCAGGCATGGGTCAGCCGGATATCGAAGTCGAGCCGATTATCGAAACAACAATGGCTGATGACGGAGGTTTCCGTGCTGATCAGACGGGCGGCAGTTATCATCAAAACGGCAATTCCGAAAACAGCGGCGGAGCCAAGGCCTTTAATTTTGAGGATGCCGCCCCTCTCTTGGCATTATTAAACGAGCTTTTGCTAAAAAAAGAAAAAACACAAAATACTTATCAAGCTCCGCCCTCAAGCTCCACAGCAACGGATAGCGGAACGCCTCTTGACGAGCAGGAGCCGTTTCGTCGCGGTTATGAGGCCGGTTTTCGTCAGGGACGAATAAATAACCTTGCCGCAAACAGCGAAACAGAAGCTGAATGTTTACAAAGCCCTTATAGGCAGGCTGCAGATTATGAAGCTGAGCCTTATTTGCCCTGTGCTTTAGGTTGTAATTGTTTTCTTTGTCGGCAAGATCTGCCCGACTGGGCCGAAGTGCGGCAAATGGCTGCCTCTTGGCAGCGTTACTAAAAAAGGAGGACTGATTAATGTTTAATATCAACAAACCGCGTAATGTCGGAGAGCTGCGTGCTCTTTATGAGCAATACGGGCGTTTTTTAACCCCCGACAACCGCCGTTTGCTCGAGAGCTTGATAACGGAAATGGAAAAAGGCCCCGATAAAGCCAGCCAGCAAAAACTGCGCGATATTGCGGGCAGAATGAAAAACAATCTTAATAATATGCAAAACAAAAGATAAGGGCTGCCTTATCTTTTTTTATATACATAATTATAATTTAAATAAAAATAATATTAATCTTAGCTAGCTTGCTTAATCCCGTGGGTATGTGTCAGTAACGCATACCCGGTTATTGTTAAAAAATCATCAAAATTCAGACAGGAAAATACCGTTAGCTCATAGAACAAATATAAGTTGAAATCTACCTATAATTTGTTTATAACGAAAGGATGAATAAATTTGCAAGCTACCAAAGCATTAACCGTAATAGGAGAAATACGCGCTATGCTGGCACAAGGCGTGCGCATCGCGCTGGAAAAAGCCAAAGATGACGATAAACTTGATTTTGATGCTTTGCCGGACATTGTTATCGAAGTTCCCAGAGAAGAAAAATATGGCGATTTTGCCACTAATGCCGCTATGCAAATGGCGAGGGCAGCAAGAAAAAATCCGCGGGAAATCGCACAAATTATCGCCGATTATTTTCCGACACATAGCACCTCTGTGGATTCGGTGGAAATCGCCGGCCCCGGTTTTATAAATTTTCATTTAAAGGACACCTGGCTGACAGAAATCTTTGCCAAAATAGTAACTGAGGGCGAGCAGTTCGGTAATTCTTCTTTTGGCGAGGGTAAAAAAGTACAGGTGGAGTTTGTCAGTGCCAATCCTACCGGAGAACTGCATATGGGCAATGCCCGCGGCGCGGCCATCGGTGACACGCTGGCAGGTCTTTTGCAGCTGGCCGGCTATCAGGTTGAGCGTGAGTTTTATATCAACGATGCCGGCAATCAAATCGAAAAATTTGCCAATTCACTGGAAGCCCGCTATTTACAGGCCTTAGGCGAGGATGTCCCTTTTCCCGAGGACGGCTACCACGGTGAGGATATTACCAAGCTAATGGCCTCTTTAGTTGAAAAGGAGGGCGATAAATACCAAAAAATGGAAGGCTCTCTGCGGCGGGAGCTGTTAACTTCTTACGCGCTAAAGATCAAGCTTAGTGATATTCGTTCAGTGCTTTCGTCCTTTGCAGTTGAGTATGACTGCTGGTTTTCCGAGCAAAGCCTGCACGACAGCGGCGCGGTCGAAATAATTGTCAAACGCCTGCAAGAGGAGGGCTGGCTTTTGGAAAAAGAAGGAGCTCTTTGGCTGGATTGCAGCCGTTTCGGATCTGACGAAAAGCCCGAAGTCTTGGTGCGTTCCAATGGCGTTCCCACTTATTATGCAGCCGATATCGCTTATCACGACAACAAATTCAAGCGCGGCTTTGATACGGTCATCAATGTTTGGGGAGCCGATCATCACGGACATGTAGCAAGAATGCAGGGTGCTATGGAGGCCTTAGGCTATGACCGCAACCGTCTTGAGGTTATCTTAATGCAGCTTGTCCGCCTTTATCGCGGCGGCGAGATTGTTAAAATGTCTAAACGCACCGGCACCTATGTTACGCTCAATGAGCTGATCGAAGAGGTCGGCAAGGATGCCGCACGCTTCTTTTTTGTCGCCCGCTCAGCCGACAGTCAAATGGACTTCGACTTGGATTTAGCCGTTACGCAATCCTCCGATAACCCTGTTTATTATGTTCAATACGCTCACGCCCGCATTTGCTCAATATTGGCAGCCGCGGCAGGCGAGGGGCTGTCTGTTGACGAAAACACCAAAATCAATTACGATTGCTTAACACACGAAAGTGAATTGCAGCTGATTCGCAAGCTGGCAGACTTTCCTGATGAGGTTGTTAAAGCGGCCGTCGCTCGTGAGCCGCACCATATTGCGGCTTATGTGTTGGACTTAGCAGGCTTATTCCATAATTTTTACAGCCATTGCCGGGTTTTGGGTGTAGATAAAGAGCTTTCTTTGGCTCGTTTGCAGTTAATTACCGTTCTGGCTCGTGTTATTAAAAAGGCTTTAGCGGCAATGGGTGTTTCCGCACCGCAAAAAATGTAATAAAAGGGAGTGTGCGACAATGATCAGAATAGTAGCCGTAGCCTTTTTGGGTTTAATCATAATTGCCGTTTTAATCGGCATATATATATGGCTGGGTAAAGCTGAGCGTCGCGAAAATCTGGCACAAAAGCTGGAAAATGTTGCTCAAACAGGCGATGAGGCCTTATTAGTGCTTTTGGCAGGCGCGCAAAGCGATGAAGAAAAAGAAGAGCTTTTGCGTTTTGCCGAAAGCGGCGAATATCGCGCAGTTAAAGCCGCCGAAACAGACGAGCAGTCGGCAGAAAAGTCTGCATCCTTGCAAAGTAATTTAACAGCAAAAGAGCCCTTAGCCGATCAGCAGCCCTTGGAACAGGCGGTCAATGATCAAGAATCCCAACCTCTTAAGCAAGCCCAGCTGCCTAATAAACTTGATTTGGAAACCCTGCCCATTTTTGATAAAACAGAGCAGGCCGCTCCAACCGGAGTTCAGGCGGCTGTTGATGAGCTGATGCGGCAGGCCGAAAATGGCGAGCAGGCAAAGACGGTTAATACCGAGCCTTTAAATAATCAGCCGCAATTAAACGATTTGAATGAAGATACTATTTTAACAGCTTTGTATGATGAAAAACCGGAAGACGAAACAATTATTGTTTAATAAGTTAAGGAGGGTTTATTTTGCGAGTAGCCTTTTTCCTTTTACCAAAAAGCGAAACGGTTTATCTTGTTGAAAATCAAACGGTGCGTCAAGGTCTGGAAAAACTTCGTCATCATGGTTATACTGCTGTTCCTCTCTTAGATACGGATGGCCGCTATGTCGGTACATTAACAACGGCGGATTTCCTCTGGTATTTAAAAGAGCAGCACAATTTGGATTTAGTTAAAGCAGAAAAAACTTTTCTTACAGATGTTCCGCGCGAGCATCACAAAGATGCGGTTTCTGTAAATTGTGAAATTCAGGATTTATTTATCAAAGCCATGGAACAAAACTTTATTCCCGTAGTTGATGATTATGATACTTATATCGGAATAGTGCGCAGGCGGGATATTATGGAATATTTTCGCGGGCAGGTTCCGGCTGAATTTAAATAAAAGTGTACATAATAACAAAAACAACCAATATCCTAAGGAGGATAAAAATGACGCAAAGCAAACAAATTCCCCAGCGCAAGGAGATTGATGATAAATATAAATGGCAGGTAGAGCACATTTATCCTAACCAGGCTGCCTGGCGCATCGATTGTCAAAAAATCAAAGAGCTTTTACCCAAGGCTGCCGCCTTTGTCGGCCGTCTGGCCGAAAGTCCGGATCTGCTGGCGGACTTTTTTGCTTACCGCGAAGAATTGTCGCTTCTGCTTGATAAGGTCTATCTTTACGCTTCCATGAAAAAAGACGAGGATAACACCGTTGCTCTCTATCAGGGAATGAAAGATAACGCTACCGCCCTTTATATTTCAATATCGCAGGCGTTAGCCTTTTTTGAGCCGGAATTTCTGGCTATCCCCGCCGAAACGGTTAAAAAGTTTTCGGAACATCCGCGCCTGCTTGTTTATCAAAAGCATATAAACGATATTAATCGCCAAAGAGCACATATTTTAAGCCAAAAAGAAGAAGAAATATTGGCGCAAACAGGAGAAATGGCCTCCTCCTTCCGCAATATTTTTACCATGTTCAATAACGCCGATATAGATTTTCCCGAAATTGTCAATGCCGAAGGTCAAAATGAAAAAATCAGCCATGGTAATTATCTTGCCTTTTTAGAAAGCACTGACCGTCGTGTGCGCTGTGATGCCTTTAAAGGCCTTTATGCCACTTATCGCAGTCATATTAACACCTTGGCCGCCACTTATGCGGCTTCGGTAAAAAAAGATTGCTTCTATGCCAAAATTCGCAAATTTCCTTCAGCTCTCGAGGGATCCTTGTTCGATGACAATGTACCGCCGGCCGTTTACGATAATCTTATCGCCACAGTGCGTAAGCACCTTTCGCTGTTTCAACGCTATTTACAGCTGCGCAAAAAATTGCTGGGTCTAAACGAGCTGCATTTTTATGATTTATACTGTCCGCTTTTTCACGAGGGTGAGCGTAAATACAGCTACGAGCAAGGCCAAGAGCTGGTTTTAAAGGGTTTGGCTCCCCTGCGGGAGCAGTATTTGCAAATTATGAAATTCGGTTTTGAAAACGGTTGGGTCGATGCTTACGAAAATAAAGGTAAAACCTCGGGGGCCCATTCAACAGGCTGTCAAGGCCAATACCCCTATATTTTAATGAACTGGCAGGATAACTTAAACAGCGTCTTTACCTTGGCTCACGAGGGCGGTCATTCGCTCCATTCCTGGTTTACCTGGCAAAATCAGCCGCCCGTTTATGCCGAGTACCGTATTTTTGTGGCCGAGGTGGCCAGTACCGTCAACGAAACGCTGCTTTTAGACTATATGCTAAAAAACAGTACCGGCAAAAGCGAACGGCTGGCTCTTTTAAATCATTATTTAGAAGAATTCCGCGGCACCGTGTTCAGACAGACCATGTTTGCCGAGTTTGAAAAAATTGTCCACCAAAAGGCCGAAAACGACGAACCCTTAACAGCCGAAAGCCTTTGCGAAATTTATCGTGCCCTAAACTATGATTACTTTGGCGATATTGTTGTTTTAGACGAGGAAATCGCTTTGGAGTGGGCCAGAATACCGCATTTTTACAGTGCATTTTATGTTTATAAATATGCTACCGGGTTTTCTGCGGCTCAAGCCTTGGCAGGCGGTCTTCTCCAGGATACGGGCAATACGGCTTATAAAAATTATCTGGAGTTTTTAAGTGCGGGCGACAGCCTGGAGCCTTTGGAGGCGCTTAAGGTTGCCGGGGTGGATATGACTTCTCCCACGCCGATTGAACAGGCAATGGAAATTTTTGCCGAACGCCTGTCGGAAATAGAAGAGCTGATAAAATAATAAAAAGGAGAAAACAATGATGAAAAAAGTATTATTAATTACAGTATTGGCTTTGGCTGTTTTATGTGCGGCTTGTGCTGCGGATCAGGGCGAAGGCCCCATTTTAACCGGAGATGCCACAACCGTAACGCAGGTCAAGGTCTTTTATCTCGGCGAAGGCAAATTGGCATTTGACGCCGAAAAAGATTCCGAACAGATCAACAAGCTTGTCGAACAGCTTAATAAAATCTCTACGGCCGCCTCAACCGAGCCGATGGATGGCGAGGCTTTCACACAGCCTAAATATATTATTGATGTAGTCTATGCCGACGGCAGCATCGATGAAATTTACAGCAATGAAAACGGCGATTTCTTTTTTAGAATTATTGATGCTGACGATAATTATTTCGGCGGTGAAAACTCCAAAATCAATAATATTTTAGAGGATTATAAACAGTATATCGAAAAATAAATTTTAAAAAGATATAAAAAAATCCTTTACAAGACTAATTTGCTGTGATATAATTTTTTATGCTGTCGCAAACTGCGACAAAATTTTTCATTAGTTTGTTTTTAGAAAGAGGTGACCCCCCCGTGAAAGAAGCTATTCATCCTAAATATTATCAAGCTACCGTTACTTGCGCTTGCGGTAACACCTTTACAACCGGTTCCACCAAACCCGAAATTAAAGTAGAGGTTTGCTCCAAATGCCATCCTTTTTATACCGGTTCCAAACGCCTCTTTATGGAACAGGGCGGCAGAGTGGATAAGTTCAAGAAAAAATACGGCTTGGAATAATCTCAAACAAGAAAACGGCACAACCGCACTGGTTGTGTCGTTTTTTCTTCATTAAAACACAAATTAGCCCTTGCCTATCCCCATGGTTTTGATATATAATAATAAGATATAAAAGTATAATCTAAGGAAGTGCAAAGCATAAATGACAAAACCCTATTATGGAGGTCAAGCCGTCTTGGAGGGCGTTATGATGCAAGGGCCTAAAGGCAAGGCTATTGTTTGCCGGGATGCTCAAGGCCGTTTAGTCCGTAAAATATCTTCTTCTGCATCCATCCGGGAAAAATACCCCATTTTAAAATGTCCGATTATTCGCGGCTGTATTGCTTTCGGCGAATCTTTGATTAAAGGTATGCAGGATATTACTTGGTCGGCAGCCCAAGCCGGCGAAAGCGAAGAGGATCAGTTAAGTAAAAAGGATATGGCAATAGCCATAATATTGGCAGTGGTTTTAACGGTTGTGCTTTTTATTGCTATTCCTGTCTTTGCCGCCAACTATATTCGCCCCTATGTCGGCGATTTCGGCCGCTCTTTGGCCGAGGGCTTATTGCGTCTGGCAATTTTTATCGGCTATGTAGTTGCAATTTCTCGTATGAGCGATATTAAGCGGCTTTTTCAATATCACGGTGCCGAGCATAAAACCATTTTTGCCTATGAGGCCGGTAAAGTTTTAACTGTGGAAAATGTCCGCCCTTACACTACAATACACCCGCGCTGCGGAACCAGCTTTTTGTTGATGGCGATGATTATTATGATCATTGTTTTCACCTTTGTCGGCCGCACCGACCCTTTGGAGCGTATTTTAATAAAAATACTCTGTATGCCGATTGTGGCGGGAGTTTCTTTTGAGATATACCGCTTGCCTCTTAAATTTCCCAACAGTATCGTTGTCCGGGCTTTAACCGCTCCGGGTATGTGGATGCAGCGCCTGACCACCTCCGAGCCGGATGACGGGCAGCTGGCCGTAGCTATTGCCTCTATCACCTCGGTTCCGGGTTTCCCGCAGGAGCAAATAGCTTCCATGCCCGAGTTTTACGACCCGACAAAAGATATGCAAGCTGCACAAACAAGCCAATTTTCGCAAAAAGGAGCAACTCAATGTTAGAAAAACTCAAATCCTTAGAAACACGCTTTAACGAGCTGACGGAATTGGTGGCCGATTCTGCCGTTATTGCCGATCAGCCGACTTGGCAAAAATATGTTAAGGCCCGTTCTGATTTAGAAGATGTTGTTGCCGTTTATTTGGAGTATAAAGCCTGTTTGCAAAATATCGAAGAAGCACAGGCTATTTTGTATGATAAGGCCTCAGACACAGAGCTTTCCGAAATGGCCGAACTGGAGCTGGATGAACAGCTTGAAAAGAAAGAAATGCTGGAACAAAAGCTGAAAATATTGCTCCTGCCTAAGGATCCCAACGATCAAAAGAATGTTATTTTAGAAATCCGCGCAGGTACGGGCGGCGATGAAGCCGGTTTGTTTGCCGCAGATTTATATAAAATGTATATGCGTTACGCCGAACGCTATAATTGGCGTACCGAGATAATGGATGCCAGCTACGGCGATGTCGGCGGCATTAAAGAAATTACCGTGCTGATCGAAGGCCGCGGAGCCTACAGCCGCCTCAAATACGAAGGCGGGGTTCACCGTGTGCAAAGAGTACCCGAGACAGAGTCCTCCGGCCGTATTCATACATCGGCGGCTACAGTGGCAGTTTTGCCCGAAGCCGAGGAAGTGGAGGTCGATATTGCTCCCAACGATATTCGTATTGATGTTTTCTGCGCCTCGGGGCCGGGAGGGCAATGCGTTAACACCACTCAATCAGCGGTGCGTATCACTCACCTGCCCACAGGCCTGGTCGTTTCAATCCAAGATGAAAAAAGCCAGCATAAAAACAAAGATAAGGCCATGCGGGTTCTCCGCTCCCGCCTTTTAGAAAAAATGCAGGAGGAGCAAGCGGGCGATATGGCGGGTATGCGCCGTTCCATGGTCGGTTCTGGTGATCGTTCAGAACGCATCCGCACTTACAACTTTCCTCAAGGCCGCGTTACCGATCATCGTATCGGCTTGACCCTTCATAAGCTGGAATGGGTTTTGCTGGGCGAGCTTGATGAAATAATCGATGCCCTGATTGCCGATGATCAGGCTCAGCGCCTGCGCGCAGACGGGATTTAAGCAAAGGTTAATTAAAATAACACTATTGTTTGCAGTATCGGCATAATAATATAGTTTCAAGTTTCAGCGGTCGGAGCATTGTTGTTGAGCCATTGTCATAAAAAGGAGATGTTTATATGGACACCAAGGACGCCATATCCGTTGCCGAAGACTGGCTGCAAGCCGCCGGAGTTGAAAATTGGCAGGGCGAAGCCAAGATAATTACCGCTCATGTTCTTAATTGCAGGGTTAATGAGCTGGGGTTGACGAACAGGGTTTTTAATAATAAAATGCAATCCGAGTTATTGCAGATTTTGCGTCAGCGCTCTTATTTATATCCTTTGCAATATGTTTTGGGAGAGCAGGAGTTTATGGGGCTGGATTTTAAGGTTACGCCTGCTACCTTAATTCCCCGCGGTGATACGGAAAGAATAGTTGAAGAAGCGATCGAGCTGATGAAGGATGCCGCGCGCCCGGTTATTGTTGATGTTTGCTGTGGCAGTGGGGCAATAGCCGTATCACTGGCCCGCTTTTTGCCAAATGCCCGTTTGGTGGCCATGGATATTTCTTTTGATGCTTGTCAAATAGCCAAAGAAAACGCTGCTCGCCACAATGTGTCGCGGCAAATCCGCTTTTTAACGGGAGATCTGCTGGTTCCCTTGTTTGCGGCAGGCGTTTTAATAGATATGATTGTCTGTAATCCTCCTTATATCAAATCCTCCGAAATCCAAAATTTGCCGATCGAGGTTCAAAGTGAGCCTCGTATGGCTTTAGACGGCGGCAGTGACGGTTTGCTCTTTTATCGTCGCTTAGCAATAGATGCCCCCATGCTTTTGAAGGACGGCGGTTACCTGCTTGTGGAAACAGGCTGTGAGCAAAAAGATGCCGTTTGCCAAATTCTTGAAAACAAAAGCTTTAAAATTGTTAAAACAATCAATGATTACGGCGGCAACCATCGAGGTATTTTGGCCCGCTGGCAGGGATAATTTATGTTGACAGAGCTTAAAAAGGTTGAACGGCAGGCTATCAGCCAGGCCGCGGATTTATTGGCAGCGGGAGAGGTCGTGGCCTTTCCCACCGAAACCGTTTACGGTTTGGGCGCCGACGCTCTTAATTCGGCGGCTGTGGCAAAAATATTTGCCGCTAAGGGCCGCCCTGCCGATAATCCCCTGATAGTTCATTTGTATCAGGCCGAGCAGGCCGAGGCCCTGGCTTACACCAACGAGCTTTTTTATACTTTGGCCAAAGCTTTCTGGCCGGGTCCGCTGACCTTGATAGTTCCCAAAAAAGACTGTGTGCCGGCTATTGTTACCGCAGGCTTAGACAGCGTGGCGCTGCGCGTTCCCGCGCATCCTGCTGCGCGTTGGCTGCTGCAGGCCGGCAAAATGCCGCTAGCGGCTCCTTCGGCAAATTCTTCGGGCAAGCCGTCGCCAACGCTGGCAGACCATGTTTATCAAGACCTGCAGGGTAAAATCCCTTTGATTTTAGACGGCGGCGCGGTAAATATCGGTTTGGAATCCACTGTGGTGTCGCTGGTCAGCTCGCCTCCGGCCATATTGCGTCCGGGTAAAATTTCTTATGCCGAGCTTTTGCCTTATTTGCCAAATCTTTTGCCGCCAAAAGCTTTGGCGGCGGCTGAGGCGCCCCGCTCTCCGGGAATGAAATACACTCATTATTCTCCGCAAGGTCAAGTGCTTTTGGCGGCGGGCGGAGCCGTTTTTTTAAAGGCCTACCGCAGCTTGCCAAAAGATAAAAAGCTGTTTATAATTGCTACAAGCCAAACTGCGGCCTTATTGCCTCAAGAGGCCGCGCCCTTTGTGATAGCGCAAACGGGCGATATTCAAGCCTATGCTCACAATATATTCGCCGCTTTTCGCAGCGCCGATGCCGCGGGAGCGGAACTGATTTTAACCGAAACCGTGCCGGTACAAAACGACGATGTTTCAATGGCGATTATGAACAGACTTAACAAAGCGGCAGGTATCGGCAGTTAATAGTAATATTTGTTTTATGGTAGTTTATTTTTCTTTTATCTGCAATAAAGGAGCGTTGTTATGTCCAAGCTGATTCTTTTCATCTGTACGGGCAACACCTGCCGCAGTCCGATGGCCGAGGCCATTTTTAACAAGCTGGCGCAGGATACGGATTATTACGCCGCATCCGCGGGGCTTTACTCAGCGGGCGGACAGGCCGCCTCTCAAGAGGCTATCGATGCCGTTGCACAGTTAGGCTGCGATTTATCTGAGCACCGCAGCGGCCCTTTGCGTTACGAACAGCTTTTAGAGGCAGAAAAAATCATTTGCTTAACAGATAATCATAAAGCTTTTTTACTGTCCGCCTATCCCGAATTAAACGAAAAAACCTTGTCCTTTTCCGAGCTGACAGGTAAAAGCGTCGAAGACCCTTTCGGCGGAAACGCCGAGTTATATCAACGCAGTGCAGATGCGATTGCCGAAGGCGTTAAGCGGCTGCTGCAAGGCTTACAAGGCTTATCTTAGAATATAATATTACATTAAGGAGGCAAACTATGAAAATTGCAATCGGCAGTGACCACGCAGGCTTTCCTCTTAAGGAAAAGATCAAAGACTTATTAACGCAAAAAGGTCTGGAGGTTATCGATAAAGGCTGCTATAATACAGATTCTGTTCATTATCCCGAATTTGGAGCCGCCGTTGCCAAAGCAGTTGCAGATTGTCAGGTCAGTCGCGGAATTTTGGTTTGCGGTACGGGTATCGGAATGAGCATTGTTGCCAATCGTTTTCACGGCGTGCGCGCCACCCTGTGTCACAATGAATTTACGGCAACGGCTGCCCGCGAGCATAACGACAGCAACCTGCTTTGTTTGGGCGCCCGCGTGCTGGACGAAGCTTTGGCTTTAAAGCTTGTCGAAATTTGGCTAGCTACCGAATATGCCGGCGGCCGTCATCAAACCCGCTTGGATTTAATCGAAGAATTATCTAAATAAGGAGAGAAAAAGTATGTTCGACAGAAAATTTTTGCAAGAAGCCGACGGCGAGGTTTACCAAGCCATCTGCCAAGAAGAAGGGCGCCAACGCAATAAACTGGAAATGATTGCCTCCGAGAACTTTGCCTCTCGCGCTGTAATGGCCGCACAGGGCTCGGTATTAACCAATAAATATGCCGAAGGCTATCCGGGAAAACGCTATTACGGCGGTTGTGAATTTGTCGATATCGTCGAAGATATCGCCCGTGACCGCGCTTGCGCGCTTTTTAACAGTCCCCATGTCAATGTTCAGCCCCATTCGGGAGCGCAGGCCAATATGGCTGCTTACTATGTTTTGCTGGAATCCGGCGATCGCGTATTGGGTATGAGCTTAGCTCACGGCGGCCACCTCACCCATGGTTCACCGGTCAATTTTTCGGGGCGCAATTACCAGTTTTATTCTTACGGTGTAGATGAAGACACCGAGGTCATTGATTATGATGAAGTGCGTATGCTGGCCAAGCAGGCTCAGCCCAAGCTGATTGTGGCGGGAGCCTCGGCCTATCCCAGGATTATCGATTTTGCCGCTTTGTCCGATATAGCAAAAGAGGTCGATGCCAAGCTGATGGTCGATATGGCGCATATTGCCGGTTTAGTGGCCGCGGGCGAGCATCCCAGCCCGATACCTTACTGCGATATTGTTACCACTACCACT
>JAQVWQ010000121.1 GCA_028709615.1 Clostridia bacterium
AAAATTCGCGGTTATGACGATCGCGGATCCGCCACATTTCAGCCCCGTAAACGCTCCAGCGGCCACTTTTCTGCCAAATTTCAGCAGGCTGAACAATAGGCAAGCTCAACTCCTGACCGCCGACGGCGTCCATTTCCTCACGAATAATATCCATAATTTTTTTCATTGTCCGCCAAGCAAGAGGCAGATATGCATACATACCGGCAGCGACCTTATTGATCATGCCGGCCCTCAGCATCAGTTGATGGCTGACTATCTCCGCCTCGGCGGGTATTTCTCTCAAAGTGGGTGCGTATAAATTACTGGCTCTCATACGATTTGTATTCCTCCATAGCAATAGATATTTTGATCATAAAACATAAAATAGCTTACAATTTAGATAGTCGCTGACACCAAGATATTAATTTGCCTTAACAGCTCTGCTAATAATTGATCCTCGGGAAACTTTCCTTTTTTTTGGCCTTTTATATACAAAACGCCTTCTTTTCCGGCTCCGATTACCGCAATATCAGCCTCACGCGCTTCGCCGGGGCCGTTGACCAAACAACCCATCACGGCAATTTTTATAGGGCGGGGCGGCATGATCCCCGCTAAAGACCGCTCGACCTTAGCGGCCAAGGCGGCTACATCAACACTTGTCCGCGCACAGGTCGGACAAACGATATATTCAAAACCCTTATTATAAAGACCAAAGGCCCGCAAAATCTCCTGGGCGGCCGTAACCTCGGCAACAGGGTCTCCCGCCAAAGAAACGCGAATAGTATCACCGATACCGTCGTTAAGTAAGGCGCCCAAAGCCGCCGCCGAACGAATCGCACCCTTATAGGCAGTCCCTGCTTCGGTCAAACCCAAATGCAAAGGATAATCGCATTTTGCGGCCAAAAGTCGGTTAGATTCAATTAATAGAGGGGCTGACGAGGTTTTAACGGAAATCTTTGTGTTATAAAAGCCCTCTTTTTCTAAAATAGCAACCTGTGCCAAAGCGCTTTCACATAAAGCCTCGGCAGTCGGTCCCCCATATTTTTCCAGCAAACGCGCTTCCAACGAACCACCGTTAACGCCAATACGCATAACCGTACCCGCAGATTTTGCCGCAAGCACGACCTCACGCACTTGTTCGGGCTCGCTGATATTACCGGGGTTAAGACGCAAGCCGGCAACGCCGGCTTTAATAGCGGCTAAAGCAAGCCTGTAATCAAAATGGATATCAGCTACCAAAGGAACAGGTGCTGTTTTAACAATTTGCACAAGAGCGTCTGCTGCGGCCCGATGCGGCACCGAAAGACGCACAATATCACAGCCGCAAGCCGCCAAAGCCTTGATTTGCCCAAGTGTCGCCTCAATATCCTCTGTTTTGGTGTTTGTCATCGACTGTACGGAAATAGGAGCTCCGCCGCCGATTTTCTGACCGCCCAAATCAATTTGGCGACTTATTCTACGAGTTTTCATTTTTTTATTAACCTGTAATCAAACGCACAATATCCTGATAAGTTACAAAAATCATTAATGCAAACAAGAGCATTAAGCCTACAAAATGCACCATTCCTTCTTTTTGAGGGTCAAGCGGCTTACGGCGAATTCCTTCAATTGCCAAAAATACCAAACGGCTGCCGTCTAAAGCGGGGAAGGGAAGCAGATTGAAAATACCGATATTAACACACAAAAAGCCGGTTAAAAACAATACATTAAAGATACCCGCCTGTGCAGTTTGGCTGACTAAGCTTACCACCCCAACAGGCCCCGCCAGCTCTACGGGTACAGTACCCGTAAACATACCAACCAGTGTTTGAAAAATCAGGATCGTCATTTTAACCGACTGTTTAATGCCCAGCCAAACAGCGGGGAAAAAACCCATCGTTTCCCGATCTGCCTCAACACCCAGTAAATAACGACCGCTTTCCTCATCAAAATAAGGAACAATTTCAAACGCAAAAGGAGCGCTAACCCCGCTTCTTTCTACAACCACACCCAGACTCTGGCCGGCGGGCACCGAGGCTATAGCAGTCGAAATGTCATCCCAATCCTCGGTTATTTGTCCGTTAATCGAAATGATTTTATCCCCAGCGAGCATACCTGCGGCTTCGGCGGCTTGCCCTTTGATTACATCGCCAATCACATTAGAACCGGAGGCAACGCCGATACCCATAAAGGCGATAGCAAAAACCACACAAGCCGTCAACAGGTTCATAGCAGGTCCGGCAAATATAATCGAGGCGCGCTGCCATACCTTTTTTTGATTAAAAGCACGGGGGTCCTCGCTGTCTTCATCCTCGCCCATCATTTTTACCATACCGCCGATCGGAAAAGCTCTAATTACATATTCCGTCTCGCTTTTCTTAAAAGATGTTATTTTCGGCCCCATACCGATGGCAAATTCATGACAATAAACACCGTTAAGCTTGGCGACTATTAAATGGCCAAACTCATGAGTGATAATTAAGACGCAAAAAATTAAAATTGCGACAACAATACCCATTTATATTCCTCCCATGGCTTCCTGGCGTGCCCAAGCATCAGATTCTAAAACATCATTAAGCGACGGATTATCCCTGTTTGTATGGCGCGCCAAAACCTGCCCGACAATTTCCGGCAGACGGTTCAGCTTGATTTTTCCTTGTAAAAAGGCTGCGACCAAAACTTCATTGGCAGCATTGATAACCGCCGGCGCGGTTCCCCCCATTTTGCCGGCTCTATAAGCCAATTCCAAAGCGGGAAAACGCTCTAAATCAGGTGCGTAAAACGACATTTGCCCTACCTGAACCAAATCAAGCCGCGCCAGCTTATTAGGCGTACGCTCAGGATATGTAAAAGCATATTGAATCGGTATTTTCATATCCGGCAGCCCCAGCTGAGCCAACATCGCGCCGTCACTGTAGGTAATAGCCGAATGAATAATGCTTTGCGGATGAATGACAACCTCAATCTTATCATAAGACATATTAAACAAATGGTGCGCCTCGATAACCTCCAGCCCCTTGTTGAATAAAGTAGCGCTATCAACGGTTATTTTAGCTCCCATATTCCAGTTGGGATGAGCCAGAGCTTGCTTTGGTGTTACATTGGCTATTTGCTCTTTACTTAAGTTACGCAAAGCTCCGCCCGAAGCGGTTAAAACAATCTTTTCCAAATTTTTTTGCCCCGCCCGCAAGCATTGAAAAATTGCCGAATGCTCGCTGTCCACGGGCAAAATAGGCTTACCTGTTTGCTTGGCAAGCTCCATTACCAGCTCAC
>JAQVWQ010000122.1 GCA_028709615.1 Clostridia bacterium
CGATCCCATTATTAACAACGATTCCGGCCAGCATTATGATTCCGATAAAGCTGGAAATATTTAAAGTTTTATTAAAAATTGCTAAAAAGAGCAGTACGCCGATAATAGCGGGCGGCAGCGTAAACATCACCACAAAGGGGTCGATAAAGGACTCGTATAAAGCCGCCAGCACCATATAAATTAAGAGGATTGCCAAAAGTAAAGCCAAGGTCAGATCAGAAAAAACATCGAGCATTTCTTCCAAACTGCCCCCTTGCTCAATAAGATAACCGTCAGGCAAAAAAAGTTCCGTATCCATTTTTGTTTGAATCTGCTCTGCCACACCTTTTAAGTCGCTGCCCAACACCTGACAGCTGACGGTGATCATCCGCGAACCGTTTTCGCGGCTGACAGATACGGCGCCATCGGCTACCTTAATTTCGGCTACGGCAGACAAAGGCACAGATACGCCGGTCGGCCCTGTGACGGTAATGCTTTGTAAATCGGCAGTGGTCTGACTTAAATTTTCGGGCATCATTACTTTTATATCGTACTCTTGCCCTCCCTCGCGAAACTTGGAGGCTACCGTTCCTTCAAAGGCGGCTCTGACCGCCTGCGAAATTTGATAAACACCCAAGCCGTACTGTTGAGCCTTTTGCCGGTTGACCAAAAGCTGCAGCTCCTGCTTGGAGCTGTCGGCAGAGGAAGTTACCTCGTAGGTGTCGGGCACGCTCTCCATTATCGACTTTAAATCATCGCCGATTTTTTGCAGCTCATCTAAATTATCGCCCTTAATTACATAAGAAATATCGGACAAGCCGCCCATCATTGAAGAAACAGCGGTATCGCTGATCACCACATCTACGCCGGGGATACTCTCAAGCTCGCCACGCATTGAATCGGCAATTTGCCAAATATCGCGCTTACGGTCGTCAAGCGGTTTGGCCACAATTAAAATTGTCGCCATATTTGACGAACCGTTACCCACAAAGCTTAAAACAGTGTCTAAATCCTCGCTTTGCCTGGCAACAATATCTTCAATTTTAAAACAGGCCTCGCTGGTTTGCTCTACGGAATAACCGTCGGGCAGCTCGACAGACAGCGTCAGCATACCCTCGTCTGAGGCAGGCATCAGCTCGGCGCCGATTAAAGGAATAGCGGCAAAGCTTAAAACCAAAGCCAAGGCTGTGCCAATAACGGTTTTTTTACGATGCGACAAGGCCCAATTAAGTATTTTATTGTATTTATTTAAAAACCATTGATAGGCGGAGGCAAACTTATCCTTGGCTTTTTCTATAATAGTCCAGCGGCTGACGGGTGTGTCAAACTCGGATATTTTTGATGAAATCATCGGCACCAGCGTTAATGAAACAAAGAGCGAGGCCACCAGGGTAAAGGTTATAACCCAGGCAAAATCCGTAAAGAACATTGAAGCCAGGCCGTCGGAAAATACGATAGGCAAAAAGATAACGATCGTCGTAATCGTTGAGGCGGTAATGGCCATTGCCGACTCTGTACCGCCGCTGATCGCCGTCACCTGAGCCAGCAGTTTACCGTCGGCAATATGCCCGTCGGCTTCGGTTCGGTGGCGGGCAATACTTTCTAAAATAACAATAGAATTATCCACCAGCATTCCCACGCCTAAAGCCAAACCGCCCAAGGTCATAACATTTAAGGTCATATTATTTAAAAACAGCAGTACGCCCGCCGATATAAGTGAAATAGGAATAGCCAGCCCGACAATCAAGGTTAAGCGGATATCGCGCAAAAAGAAGTAAAGCACCAGCAAGGCTAAAAGCGCGCCGACAAATAAATTATTAAGAAGGCTCTCCACAAGCAGCAAAATGTATTTGGCACCGTCATAAACGGTTTTAATTTCAAAGCCTTGCGGAAGATCCTTTTCCAGCTTTTTGATCTCTTTGGCAATAGCCTGAGAAACATTGACAATATTGGCTCCGCTTTCTTTAGTAATGGAAATAGCTACGCCGTCAACGCCGTTGATTCGGCAAATAACATCCTGTTTTTCTAAAACATCGTTTATGGTCGCCACATCGGCCAGGCGCACAACACCGCCGCCCGCCGTATTAAGCGGCAGATTGGCTAAATCGTTTAAGCTGTTGTATTCGCCCATAACTCTAATGGCTCTTTCTTTGCCGGCATCTTCAGCTGTACCGCCCGAATAATTACGGTTATCCATAGCAATAGCCTGAACAATACTGCTGTTGGTTAAGCCGTAGGCGCTTAAGGCAGAAGGGTTTGCCACAATCTCAATCACTCTGTCATAACCGCCGCCCAGCTCCGCTTTACCGACTCCGTCGATTCTTTCAAGCCGCGGCAGGACGGTTTCTTCAATAACCTCTTTCAGCTCTTGTAAATCACGGCCTCCGTAAGCGGCCAATATCACCGAGGGCATGGATTCCATATCCATTTGCATAACCATACTGTCGTCGGCATCCTCAGGCAAATAGGCTTTAACCATATCGATTTTCTCCCGCATATTAAGCGTAGCGTAATCCATATCGGTATCTGACTCAAATTCCAAAAAAATAGTCGAAGTCCCTTGCGAAGAAACAGATTGGTGACCTTTAACATTGCTGACGGTAGTCAAGGCGGATTCTAAGGGCTTGGTTACCAGCCCCTCTACCTCTGCCGGCCCCGCGCCCGCATAATTTGTAATAACCATTGCGTAGGGCATGGTAATTTGCGGGAATAAATCCATTTTTAAATTGGGGAAAGAAACCGCGCCAAACAAAACGATACCCAAAAAAAGCATCGCGATGGCTATGGAGCGTTTGACGGCAAATTCGATCAGTTTCATTCGTTAATCCTCCGCCTGCTCATCAGAGCGAATTTCGACCTGCAAGCCGTCCCGCAAGGAAGCGTTACCGCGCGTTACTACCGTTTCGCCGGCGGCAACACCGCTTTTAATTTGCAGCATCTCATCGTTTTCAATACCTGTTTGAACCTTACGCAGCTCGGCTAAGCCGTCTTTGACGACAAAAACAACCTTCTCGCCGTCAATCGTCACAAGAGCCTCCTGCGGAATGATAATAGCGTTTTTAACCCTGTCCTGCCCCAAATCAACTTCGCCGAACATACCCGATTTAATTTTTCTTTCGGCGTTATCAATGGTAATTTCGAGCGGAAAGGTCATAGTCTGCAAATCGGCCGCGGGAGCAATGGCCGAGATTGTACCCTTAACAGCTACACCCTCGCCCAGCGAGGTAATAAGTATTTGCTCT
>JAQVWQ010000123.1 GCA_028709615.1 Clostridia bacterium
TTGCCATTAAGCTATACCCGCAAAAAAATGGGGCGAAATGGTGATCCATCCGCGACTCGAACGCGGGACACCCTGATTAAAAGTCAGGTGCTCTACCGACTGAGCTAATGGATCATGTCCCGCCCCAAAGATTTGGTATTAAAATAAATTGTTTATAACAATCGTCGCTTGTCTGTCGGCGCCGACTGCCACTAAAGATATCTGTACGCCCGTCAGCTCACTGATGCGCTGTAAATAACGCTTGGCGTTAGCCGGCAGCTCATCATAGCTGCGGCAGGCGCAGGTAGCGGTCTGCCAACCGGGCAAAACCTCATAAATGGGCTCACAGCTGCTAAAAACCTCTAAATCCGCAGGAAACTGCTCGAGCTTTTGGCCTTGATATTGATAACCGACGCAAATTTTTATTTCTTTTAAATCATCTAAAACATCAAGCTTGGTAATCGCCAAATCGGTCATTCCGTTAACCATTACCGCATAACGCACAACCTCCGCATCCAGCCAGCCGCAACGGCGCGGACGGCCGGTTGTTGTACCGAACTCATAGCCTGTACTACGGATTTTATCGCCCATCTCATCAAAAAGCTCGGTGGGGAAAGGGCCGTCACCGACTCTGGTTGTATAAGCCTTAGTTACGCCGACAACCCGCTGGATTTTTGTCGGGCCAACACCGGCGCCGGTACAAAAACCGCCCGCCACCGGCGAGGATGAGGTAACATAGGGGTATGTGCCGTGGTCAATATCCAGCAAGGTACCCTGAGCGCCCTCAAACAATACGCGCTTATCGGCATCTAAAGCCTTGTTGACCAGTAAAGAGGTATCGGTGATATAAGGTTCCAGCCGCCTGCGGTAAGCCATAAACTCTGGCAGCAGCTGATTAAAATCAAACAAAGGTAAATTATGCGCGGCAAAGATAGCGTTTTTTTCAGCAACGGCCGCCTGCAATTTTTTTGCAAAGCTCTCCTCAGAGAATAAATCTACCACTCGCAAACCGGTTCGGGCATTTTTATCGACATAGGCAGGACCAATACCACGCTTAGTCGTGCCGATTTTATTTTCGCCCTTTAAGCCTTCCTGCAAGGCGTCAAGCTGACAATGGTAAGGCATAATTAAATGCGCGCGATTGGATATATATAAGGATTTTACCGAAATACCGCGCTTTGTTAAGCCGTCCAGTTCTTCAATTAACTTTTCCAAATCTACAACAACGCCGTTTGCGATAACACAATCAACATTATTATATAAAATACCGGAGGGAACCAGATGCAGCTTATAAACATTATCTCCGGAAACGACTGTATGACCGGCATTACTGCCGCCCTGGCAACGCACAACCATTTGAGCCTCGGCGGCTAAAAAATCAATGATTTTGCCTTTTCCCTCGTCGCCCCATTGTGCGCCAACGACAACTACACTTGTCATTTAAAGCACCTCTTTCAAGTTAGCTGCAAGCATTGTCACAGTTAATTATAATAGCAGAAAAAGCAGACTTTGTCAACTATTTTAAGTTTATTAACAATATAATCCGTTCCGAGCTTTAATTGCAGTGACTTTTGCTTGTTTTTATAAGGAGTATTTTATGTCAAAACAATAAGTATAAACCAATTAATATAAAATTTTTTTATATTAATAAAAAAATCGCCCCGCTAAGCGGGGCAATTTATAAATTATATTACATAAGCGGCCAAACCCAAAGCCATTATACCGGGAGCGCCCAAAAGTCCGCCAACGCCTAAAGTTACACCATTTATAGGCAGCATTACTCCGCTGTAACCGGCAGTTAAATTTATTAAAAGCAAGACCACAGCTGCCCCCGCACAATTTATTAGTACTCTGCCTACCAGCTTAAAAATAGCCCGCGGCAAGGCTAATATCGAAACAAGCACAAACAAACCTACAGCTACAAGCAGCATATTTTGCCACCAACTAAAACCCGCAATAATCTCCATAACCATCTCCTCCTTTTGGGATAAGTTTATGAAGACAAAGAAAAGAATAGCACAAAAACAATACATAAAGGTTAATTTTATTAAAATTTTTATTGTTACTAAAGTTCCTTTCTTCCGCAAAGCGCCTGCGCCAGCGTAGCTTCGTCGGCATATTCCAAATCACCGCCAACGGGAATGCCATGGGCAATACGGGTTACACGAATCTCAAGAGGCTTAATCAGCCTGGCCAAATATAAAGCGGTAGCCTCACCCTCAACCGTAGAATTTGTAGCCATCACAACCTCTTTAACGCCGCCTTCACGCAGGCGATTCATCAGAGCAGCGATATTCAGCTGTTCCGGTCCGCGTCCCTCCAAAGGGGAGATTGTGCCGTGCAGAATATGATACAAACCGTTATAGCTGCGGCTGCGCTCCATTGCAAAAATATCGCGCGTTTGCTCAACCACGCAAATTACGCTCCGATCGCGATCAATATCCTCGCAAATGGCGCAAAGCCTGCCGTCAGTCAAATTTCCGCAAACCAGACAACGGCGCACCTTAGCCCGCGCCTCGGGAATAGCCCGCGCTAAGCCAAGAGCATTTTCTTCGCTTTCGTTCAATAAATGAAAAGCCAGCCTTTGCGCCGTTTTAGGGCCGATACCGGGCAGGGTAGCCAAATACTTGATTAAATTAGCCAAAGATTCAGGATAGCGATATTGCATAGTTATTAAAACATACCGGGCGGCAGCCCCATACCACCCGTAATTTTTTGCATTTCCGCGGCAGCCATCTCAGTAGCGGCACGCATAGCATCATTAACGGCAGCAACAATTAAATCTTCCAGCATTTCGATATCGTCCGGATCGATGACTTCGGGATCAATCGTAATACCCAGCAAATCGCGCTGACCGTTAACGGTAGCCTTAACCATTCCGCCGCCCGCAGTGCCGTCAACAGTACGCTGAGCCAATTCCTCCTGCATACTTGCCATTTTTGCCTGCATTTTTTGTGCTTGCTGCATTAATTTTTGCATATTCATTCCCATAAAAGCAATCCTCCTATAAATTTAAATTACCTTGCTCAAGCTCTTTTGGTTGAGCTTTGGCTTGAATTTTTATATCAAAGGCCATCTCTTTGCCGCAAATCTCACTCAAAGCCCGTTCAATAACTGCTCTGTGCTGAGGTCTTTGCGAGATGGCTTTAGCGTGAGTTGCAAAGTCGGGTTCAAACAGCAGGGTTAACTTATTACCTTTTAACCCGCCGGCCTCAGCCCATTGAAAAAA
>JAQVWQ010000036.1 GCA_028709615.1 Clostridia bacterium
ATGATCACTACGGTCTTTTGCCCCTCAACGGGCAGACGAACGGCAACCTTTTGTAAGTTGCGCATCTGTTCGATTTTTATCGAACCCTTTTCGGGTTTAAATATATAACAGTCAATAAAATTACCGCTGGCCGATTTATGGCAAGCCGGGCATTTGCCGCAGGGAAAGCCGGCGCGCAAAGCAAAACAATTTAAGGCCATAGCCAACAAAGCGGCTTGGGCATTGGCGCTTTTGCCGATTAAAAGATAGGCATGGCCGGGTTTGCCGCCGGCCAGATCACGAGCCAGGGCAGGATGTAATTGTCCTTCCATAGCTATTCTCCTTCAGATGCTAAAAACGGCTCAAGCTTTTGACAAATTTGCGCAAAGACCTTGTCCTCGTCCGCCTCGCCGTCAATTACCTTGATTCTTTGCGGATTTTGCTCCGCCAACAGGCTGTAAGCATCGGCAATCAGAGAAAAAAAGACCTTGCCTTCTTCTTCTATACGGTCAAAATCCTGCTTGCGCCGCCCCAAAGAGGTAGCGACGCTAACGCGTAAAACAAAAGTCAAATCGGGTTCAAGGCCGTCGGTCGCAAAAGCATTTAAAGCTTGAAGAAATTTAATGTCCAGTCCTCTGCCGGCGCCTTGATAAGCAATAGTTGAATCAATAAAGCGGTCGCAAATAACAATTTCGCCGCGCTTTAAGGCAGGGATAATTACTTCGTCAACATGCTGGGCACGAGCCGTAGCAAAAAGCAAGGCTTCGGTACGCGCACTAAGTGAGCCGGCCGGGGATTTTAACAAAACGCGGCGCAGCTCTTCGCCCAAGGCGCAATCGCCCGGTTCAAAGGTCAAGCGGCACTTATAACCTTTTTTTTGCAAATAAGCGGCTAAACGACGGCTTTGTACGGATTTTCCGCACCCGTCTATACCTTCAAAAGTAATAAAAACCCCTTTGTTGAGCTTTTTATCCATTGTGGCTTCCTCTTACAGCTCAGAAAAATCCAGGGTAGCAAAGTAATCGTCTAAGGTTTCGGCGCGTCTGATTTGCTTGACTGTGCCGTCGGCTTTGAGCAATAATTCCTGAGAGCGCAGCTTGCCGTTATAATTAAAGCCCATGGCGTAACCGTGCGCGCCCGTATCGTGGATTACCAGCAGATCGCCGCGCTTAATTTCGGGCAGCATTCTGTCAATAGCAAATTTATCGTTATTCTCACACAAAGAGCCTGTTACATCATATTTGTGATCGCAGGGGGCGTCCTCCTTGCCCACTACCGAAATATGATGATAAGCTCCGTAAAGGGCAGGCCGCATCAAGTCGGCCATAGAGCTGTCAAGGCCGATAAATTGTTTATAGGTGTCTTTTTTATGCAAAACAGTAGAAACCAGCCAGCCGTAAGGGCCGGTCATCATCCGGCCGCTTTCCATGCAAATTTTTACATTCTTCAAGTCGGCGGGCAAAAGTAAGCGGCGATAAAGGTTCTGTACGCCCTGACCGTAGGCCTCCAAATCGACTTCTTCCTGCTCGGGTAAATATGGGATACCGATACCGCCGCCCAAATTGATAAATTCCACATCAATAGCAAACATTTCTTTAATGCTGGCGGCCAGCGAGAACATCATTTCCGCGGTATTAAGCAGGTTTTCCAGCGAGCGTTCGTTGGAAACGATCATCGTATGCAGGCCAAAGCGCGTTATACCCATACTGATGCACTGAATAATACCTAAAATCAGCTGGTCGTAGGTCAGCCCGTATTTGGCCTCTGAAGGCGTCCCGATAATCTCGTTGCCGCCGCCGGGGATTTCTCCCGGGTTATAGCGGAAAGAAATCAAATCGGGCAGGCCGGCCGCTTCTTTTAAAAAGGAAAGATGCGTAATATCATCTAAATTAATAACTGCGCCCAACTCCCGCGCCTTAACAAACTCCGAAGCGGGCATATCGTTGGCGGTAAAGCAAATTTCGTCACCGCTCATGCCTACCTTTTCGGCCAGCACCAGCTCGGCCAAGGAGCTGCAGTCAGCGCCGCAGCCTTCCTCGCGTAATATTTTTATAATATACGGGTTAGGCAAGGCCTTGACCGCAAAATATTCTTTAAAAGCAGGGGCCCAGCTAAAAGCCGCATTAAGGCGGCGCGCCTGCTCGCGGATAGCTTGCTCGCTGTAAATATGAAAGGGTGTGCCGTATTTGGCGGCTATTTGCGCCAAGTGCTCTCCGTCCATCGGTAATATTTTTTTGCTCATTAGTTGTCCTCCTTAATCAATGTATCCTTGCAGGGCCTGCACGGGAATGGCCAGACCCGTATTTTCTTTATCGGTCAGCATGGCGTAAACCACTGCGCCCACTTGACCCTGAGCGTTAAAAACAGGGCTGCCGCTCGAGCCGGGATAAACCGTTCCCGAAAGCAGCAAAACAGGCAACGCGTTATCGGCAAGCTTAAGATATTCCAAAACCTCGCCCTCAGCCACAGTCCAATTAAAACCCAGGGGATTGCCGATAAACATCACCTTTTCGCCTTGAGAAAAATAAGTTTCCGCCAGCGGCACAAAGGGCAAGCCTTGACCTGTGATTTTTATTATAGCCAAATCGTAGCCGCTTATCAGCTCCCACTCGTCGGCGGCAAAACTTTGCCCGTCGGCAAAGGTAATCAGCAAAGATTGGTCGTTGTCGACAACATGGGCATTGGTGATAATTACGCCTTCTGCTGCTACATTAAAGCCTGTTCCGCTTGAGGCCGCGCCCTGAATTTGCACCACGGCCTGCTGTAAAAGCGCTACTGCTTCGTCCTGTTTAAACTCGGCGGACTTTTTAATAAAGCCCAGATCGGGCAGTTTGGCATACGGCAAAACTCCGTAAGCGGCAAAACCGATAAAAACCAAAACCATAACTACGACTACTATTGCTATCGGCAAACGGCGGCGGCGGACAGGCGTTTGCTGCTCGGGCAGAGAGTTAAGCCGCTCGATTTCCTGCAGATCCAAATAACGCGCATCCTCCTCAGAGGGGGGTTCCCGCCAGCTTTCGGCGATTTTTTGCTTTTTATGCGGATAATAAAAGCGGTATTTTGCCATTAGCCTTCCCTGTTTTTTTCGTCCAAAAGCTCACAAATCTGCCGATAAGCCTCGTCATTCCACTTGCGCAGATACAGGCGGGGCATAACAGAATGACGCTGCCAATCCTCCTCGCGGCTGCCGTTATAGGCAATAAAATCCACACCCAGCTCAGAGGCTGCTTGAATATCTATAAGCGCATCACCGGTGGCCAAACAGCTTTTAAAATCCACCTTAGGCGAAAGTTGATTAAGCAAATATTGATAGCCGGCGGGCGAAGGCTTTAGAGCCGGCACCACGCCGCGGCCAGCATAAACGGATAAATATGGCATAACACCCATTCGCTCCAAGGTTTTAGCCGCCGAGGCGTGAACATTGTTGGTCAATAATAAAATATGTGTATCGGCGGAAAGACGGCGCAGCAAATCAACCGCGCCGTTTTCGGGTACGGCCAAAGACAAACCCGCGTCCTCCACCTCGTTAATTCTTTTCCAAACAGCCTCGGCTATCTCAGGCGTACATTTTTCATCCCGCTCGGCAAGAGCCATCATTTTGGCTACAGGCATTTTTTCATCAGCTGGCGGCAGTCCGTATTGGCGCAGCAGGCGTACGGTTTCCGATTTCATCAGCGCGTAATCGATAAAGGACTTGATCAGCGTGTTATCCATATCAAAAAAAATTGCCGTATTGGGGTATTTCATTATTTACCTCCTAGTCCAGCTCATCGATAGCCAAAGAAAAACTCGCCATGCAATGCTCCATAAAATATACAACCTCGGGCAGATCATAAAAATTCTCCACAGCCCGCAAGGTTGCCTGCTCGGCAATAGCAAAATCCCGGTTGCCAAACATTCCTTCTTCCAGGCATTTGGCGTGAGCGGCAATTTTATCCGCGGCTTTAACCAGGCGCTGCTCGCGGCTGCTTTCAGAAAAAATCAGCGGCCTGTAATCGTCTTGTATTTTTTCGGGCAATAAAGAAATCAGTTTTTCGCAGGCGATTTTTTCAATGCTGCCGTAGCTTTGATTAATCTGCGGATTAAAATGCTTGACGGGTGTCGGCAAATCGCCGATAATGACCTCGCCGACATCATGATAAAGCGCCAGCAAGGTAACCTTGCCCGCATCAGTGTTTTGCCCAAAAAGGCGGTTACCGATGACGGCCAGAGCATGAGCAATCTGCGCCACCTGCGCGCTGTGTTCCAGCAGGTTTTCATTTTGAGTGTTACGCATTAAGCTCCAGCGCTTTATTAACTTCATTCGCGACAGATAGGCAAAAAAATGGCTGCTCATTAACTACATCTCCAAACCGTGAACCCGGGTTACGCCCTTAATGGCGGCGATAGACTCTAAATACTCTTTTTTAACCTTGGAATCGACAGACATCAGCATCATTGCCACTCCGCCGGCCGTTTTGCGGCTGACCTGCATCGTGCCGATATTGATATAATAATCGCCCATTGTCAGGCCGATACGGCCGATTAAGCCGGGCGCGTCGTAATTGCACAAAACCACCATATTTTCCGTCGGCGAAAAATCAAAGGTATAACCGGCGATTTCCACGATTCTGGCCTCATCACGGCCGAAAACCGTACCGGCATACTGATAAATATTACCGCCGGCAATAATCCGTACTTTGATCAGCGAGCCGTAACGGTTGGGCAGATCCTCGCGTGTTTCGGCAACGGCAACCTCGCGAGCCTCGGCTGTTAAACGGGCATTGACATAGTTGACCCGCTCTTTTAAAATCGGTTCAAAAACGCCCTTTAAAACGGCCAGCGTTAAAACTTCCGTTTCCATCTCGGCCACATCGCCGCAATAAACAATTTCTACCTTTTCAACAGGGGTTTTTTCCATTTGATGATAAATCTTGCCCAAATTCTCGGCCAAATGCAAATAAGGCCGTATTTCGGTAAGATCGCTCTTGCTGATCAGCGGCATATTGACGGCATTGGGCACAATATCGCCCGTTAAAGCTGCCGCTACTTCATTGGCAATCGTCAAACCGACCTTTAATTGCGCCTCGTCGGTGGTAGCGCCGATATGAGGGGTAACGATAAAGTTTTCTTCTTCATATAAGGGATGCTCGGTGCATGGCTCTTTGGTTAATACATCACAAGCAGCGGAAGCGATTTTGCCAGATTTTAAGCCCTTTAAAATCGTATCCTCGTTGATCAGGCCGCCGCGGGCGCAATTGACAATGCGCACACCGTCTTTAGCCAAAGCCAGCTCTTTATCACTTATCATATTTATTGTCTCTTCTGTTTTGGGAGTATGAATGGTAATCAAATCAGCCTCGGCCAGTAAATCTGCCAGCGTTTCGCATTTGATAGCATCAACACGGGCAAAGCTGGCATCGGTAATATAGGGGTCGTAAGCAATAACCTTTACCTCAAAGGCATTTAAACGCTGGGCTACCAAAGAGCCAATACGACCCAAACCGATGATACCCACCGTTTTATTACGCAGCTCGCTGCCCTGAAAACGGCTGCGGCCCCAAACCCCTGTTTTTAACGAAGCGTTGGCCTGCGGAATATGGCGGCTGGAAGCGATAATCATTCCCATTGTCAGCTCGGCGGCAGACACGCTGTTGGCATCGGGCGTATTAACAACGATAATACCGCGATCGGTAGCACATTCCATATCAATATTATCAACACCGTTACCGGCGCGGCCGACCACCTTTAATTTATGGGCAGCCTCTAAAAGTTCACCGTCAACGACTGGTTGACTGCGAACGATTAAACCGTCATAATCTCCGATAATGGCTAACAGCTCATCGCGGGAAATTTTAGGCATATAAACAACATCAATCCCCTTGTTTTTTAAAACTGCTTGGGCTTGATCGCAAACTTTTTCGGCAATTAAAACTCTTGGCATGAAAAGGTCACTCCTCAATATATTGGTACGCAAGTCCAAAGAAAAAAGCATATATTTGCGTATTCTATTATTATATATTTTATATGTAAATTTGTCAATAATTGCGAGTGTTTTTGCCGAATTTAGCCAAAAAAAGCAGCGGCCTTTTCAGGCCGCTGCTTTTTGTCCTGCTTGGGACAATGAATTTATGTAACCGTTCGCAATTTTTTTTAATTAACCAGTTTTACCTAAACCTTAAATTATCTGATTGAAAAAGCCCTGCCGCCGGCGGCGGCTAAAATACTGTTTTTGGTCATCAGCTTAATAAAGGCCTCAACGACCTCGGGATCTAAAGCCGAACCGGCATAATAACGCAATTCCAAAAGCGCTTCGTCACAAACCATCGGCTTAGTACGAAAGCTGGCGGGGTAAACCATATAATCATACATCCAAACCACTCGAAAAATACGGCAGGCCATCGGTATTGACTGGCCGGCAAGCCCCAGCGGCCCACCGCCGTTAAAATACTCCTCGTGGCATCTGACCAGCTCGGCGGCAGAAGCTAAGCAGGGTATTTCATTCAAAATCTCCGCCCCCTTGTGTAGGTGGGTATCCCAAAGCTCCTGCTCATGCTCATTAAAAACGCCCTCTTTTTTTAAAATAGCGCGCGGCACAGCCACATGACCGATATCATGGCAATAAATCAAAGTTCTTAAATTCAATTTGTCGGCAGCAGACATTTTAAAAACCTGCGCCAAACGCCAGCAATGAAATAAGATCCGTTCCTCTCTGCGGCTGCTTTCGGCAGAGCCGCAAAACAAAGCCTCGTCGCCTTCACCCAGCCAGATATTATAAGGGCCTGCGTTTTGCAAATTGCCAAGCAAGGAGCGATAGGCCATAAAAAAGAGGAGTCCGCAAAAGATCGTCCGCAAAATTAGACGAACAATGGGAACCCCTGTCAATAAAGCTGATAAAAAACTACCTTCTTGATAAAAAGACAAAAGTGCGGCATCAATCAGCCAAAGGATAAGCGCGGCTGATGCCCATAAAATTGTTGGAATAAAACGCCGCATTTCCTTTCCCCCTTGGATTGCCTAGAATAATATATGTAGTATTTTATTCGCATAATTTAGGCTAAATCCTTCTAAATATTGAAAAAAGATTACGGTTTTTTATGAACTTTTTATGACTTTTTTGTTTACTTGTGGTACGGCTCGCCGTGTTTGATTTTATAAGCACGATAGACCTGCTCTAGCAGGATAATGCGCATTAACTGATGCGGATATGTCATTTTTCCGAAAGACAGTACAAAATCGGCACGCTGCAAAACCTGCGGCGGCAGGCCGTAAGAGCCACCGATAATAAAAGCAAAATGTCCCCTGCCGCCAAGCTCCGCCTCGGCTATCCGCTCGGCCAACTGCTCGGAGGAGATATTTTGCCCGCGCCCGTCCAAGACAAAAACAAAGCAGTCTTTAGGCAGAGCGTTTAAGAGCCTATCGCCCTCCTTAAGCTTAGCTTCGGCGATTTGCGCCTCGAAGGGGGCGGCAGGCAGGCGTTCCTCCGCCACCTCAATAATTTTTATTGCCTCTTTTTGCAGCCGTTTTGTATATTCGGCCTCGGCAGCGCGCCAATAATCTTCTTTTAATTTACCGACAGCGATAATCGTAATTGCCATATTCTACCTCAATTCGATTAAAGGGTGGCTGCGCTCCTGTCCGGCAACCGTCATCTGACAGCCTATACAGGCTCTTAAGCGATCCAGCTCTTGATTAAGCTCGGCAAACATAACTTGCTCGCTGTTATTGGTACGGCTCAAATGAGCCAGAATAACAGCTTGAGTCTGATCGCCGACAATATTACTTAAGGCATCAGCAGCCTGTTGATTGGATAAATGACCCAACTGGCCTGCTATCCGCCGTTTTAAAAAGGGCGGATAAGGCCCGGACGACAGCAGGCTCAAGCTATGGTTGGCCTCCAGCACCAAGCCGCAAACACCTTCTAAAGCCGCCAGCATAGTATCTGTAACCTGCCCCGTATCCGTCATTACACCCACGCTTTGTTTTTCGTGGCGCACAACCATTCCCACAGGCTGGGCGGCATCATGGTAGGTCTTAAAAAAATCGATTGTTAAATCGCCTATTTGCAAATCGTAAGTAAACTCCCGTTGCAGCAGCGGCGGCAACAAAGCCGCAAAGGGCAAGGCCCGCCAGGTTAAAGGAGAAGCATAAATAGGTATCGCATATTTTTTAGCCAAGGCAGCCGCACCGCTGATATGGTCATTATGCTCATGGGTCAATAAAATCGCGTCTATCTCCCCCGGGGTAACGGAGATTTTTGCCAGCTCTTTTTGCAGGTATTTAAGCGAACAGCCGACATCGACCAAAACCTTGCTGCGCCCGCCCTCTATGTAAACCGAGTTTCCGGCAGATCCGGATAAAAGCGTGGTATATTTCATCATTATAGGCTTCCTTTCATCAATATTAATATTTTACCATAGAGCTGACAAATATTAAAGAAAAACTTGCCTTAAGCGTTAATTAATGCTAAAATAGCGGTAAGAGCAATTAAGTTAATAATAATAACTTTTTGATTAATACTATCATAACAAAACAGCTTTGCGTGACAAAACCAACTGCGTTTAAATGCCTTTGGTTGAGAAAGGGGGTAAAATTGCAATGTGCGAAACCTGCGGCTGCCAGTCTCATCACGGTGACCATCACCATACCTCATTATCCCTGCCTGTTGAAGGTCTTAAAGATAACGAAAAGGCAGAAAAGATCGTTAAAAACGCTCTTAAAGCTATCGGCGGCTTACACGATATTGAGCCCGATGCCGAAACGGGTACGGTTTCCTTCCTGATTCATGAAGAAAGCTCTTTATCTGAAGTTAAAAAAGTACTGGACGGATTAAAGCTGTAAAAAGCCAACAGCCTGCAAAGATGCAGGCTGTTTTTTTGCGTTTTCTGCTTGTTCTGTATGCCTTGTACAACCGTTTTTGCTTTATTTTCATAAAGGCGGGCTCTTTACGCTTGATAACCGATCTCCTCTGATATTTTAATAAAAAACTCCCGCCTGTTTGACGGGAGTTAATAATTTCATTGGTGTTACGGCAAATAATTAAGCGGATTATATTGCTTGCCGTTAACAATAACCTCAAAGTGCAGATGCGAGCCGCTGGAATTACCCGTACTGCCGACATTGCCGATGTACTGCCCTTTGGAAACCGTCGAACCGACGGAAACAACGATTTTGCTTAAATGGGCATACAAGGTGCTAAGACCGTCGCCGTGATCGATTTTAATATAGTATCCGTAACCGCCGCCCCAACAGGCACAGACAACCTTTCCGCTTTCAGCCGCTGCGATATGTTGACCGGTCGTACCGTCAATATCAAGACCGAAGTGATAGCCGCGTCCGCGGGGACCAAAATACGAAGTGATTTTGCCGCGCAGCGGCCAACTGACTATACCGGAACCACCCGAGCCACGAGAGGCCACAATAATTTTAGTGCCGCGTTCTACAACCTGTGTAACAGGCTCAACGGTTACAACGGAGCTGATTTTGCTGGCGCTGGTTTGTTTGCCGTTGGTTTCCACAACTTTTAAGGTAGCTTCTTCTTCGCCGGCTTTACCGGGTGTGATAATCTTTTGCGTACCGCGCAGCATATCGCTGTTATCGATGGTTTTTGTCTGATAAGCTACGGCCTGCGTTTTGGTTACTTCTTTGACTACAACTACGGTCAGCTTAGGCTGAATGGCAGATAAGCGCACCGTCATACCGATTTTTAAATCATCGGAGGTAAGACCGGGGTTAGCCTTTTGCAGATCGTTAACACTCATTTGATATTGATTGGCAATCGACCACATCGTTTCAGCGGAGCTGACAACGGTGTGAGTGACATCCTGCGGAGAGCCGAACAGCAGGATATTTCTGGCGATGTCGCCCATTACAATGCTATCGGGAGAGCGGTTTTCGGTCACGACAGCCACTTCCTCACAAATTTTAGCATCGTAAATTATTTCACCATCATTAATATAATAGCCTTTAGCTTTTTCTAATACATTTAAGGCTTCTTTTTCGTTGGGCAAGGCCATCACAGGCGTGCCATCTACAAGTAAAATACTGGCTTCCACAACAGGCGTCAAACAATCATCCAGAAGCAAAGCTGCCTCATCGGAAGAAATAAAATTACATTGATCGGCAGGTCTGGGTTCAATTTTAAGATCTTGGTTATAAGTAACCTCATAACCGAATTCACCGGCTTGAGCCTGCAAATACTTGTCAATAGCGGCCTTAGCCTCTGACTCGCAGGTTAAGGTGGCAATTTCCTGGCCTTCCACAGAAATTACATAGCCATTGTTATTGGCTTGAAAAAACACTACCGAAGCCCAGATGGCAACCACCAAGCAACCGACAATAAGAATTGAGGAAATGAGCCTTTGCAAATCTTTTCTTCTGTTGGAGATTCTTAAATGGCCCCTTGTTCTTCCTTCTTGAGCGGATAATTTCTCCACTTTTTGACGGTCAATAGTTTTCATTTAGTCACCGCTTTTTGATGATTTTTTAATTCATTTTTAAAAGCACTTTGACATTATAGCACATAGAAGGTTTGATTTCAAGTTCTTTTGTTGAACATTTGGTTAACTCTATGTCAAATATGACAAATTTCGAGTTGTTTTTTACATATCAAAAAATCAGTGTCAAGACAAATCTCCAGCATTAAACTTGTTTTTTTTAAACGGCCTGCGCGTAAAAATATATTTTATTTTTGGTAAAAATCTGCAAGAAAATCCCAAAATACTTGTAGTAAAAAACTTTATTTAATGGTTTTAGCCAATTTTCTTGCCATATAAACGGCCGGCGTATCCAAAAGAGAAGTTATAATATAAATTACATATCCCCAAACAACGATCTGCATCATAGTATCCTGCGGATAAACGCCCCAAAAAGCGCCAAAGGTAAAAAGCAATGTGTTGACCAGCTGGGCAATCAGCGTGGCTCCGTTGTTACGCAGCCATAAAAAGCGTTCGCTGTCGCCGAATTTTTTGGTGGTTAAAGCCCAAATGCGGCGGTACAGATAAACATCCAGCTTTTGTGATGCGGCATAAGCCACCAAACCGGCCAGCATCACGCGGGGAGTCTGCGAAAAAATCGCCGCAAAAGAGGGCCGCAGATAATCGTTGGCCGATACATCGTAAGCCAGCCACATCTGACTTAACAAAATAAACATTACAGAGGTAAAAATACCTAAATTAACGGCTCGGTTTGCGGAACGCTTGCCTGCGGTTTCATTTAAAATATCGGTAATTAAAAAAGTAGAGGCAAACATCACATTGCCTAAGGTTTGCTCAATGCCAAAGGCTTCGATCAACAGCAAGACCTCAATATTGGCGCAGACAGTGGCCAAAACCATAAAGCCGCACAGCCCGTCTGTCGAAAAAAAGCGAAAGACCAGCAAGACACCGCCGTAAACAACAAAGACACTCAATACCAACAATAATTCGTTATTCATAATCGATTTTCCTTTCATAACAAAAAAAAGGCGCAATACGCCCTTTATTTGTCAGCCGTAGTTTTGTTTTTGCCCAAGGGGCAAGACAGGATGGTCACGAACTGTCTTTATAAATAATCTAAAATATTATATCATCGCTTAATTTTTTTGACAAGCACTAAATTTACCCATAACTTTTCTGTCTTTACAAAAAATATATTTTAGCTTATAATATTTATATTTATTGTTAATAGTTTAGCAAGCATTAAGCATTTTAATAAAGGAGGTATAAACATGAAAAAACGCCTTTCAGCTTTATTATTATTTATTATTGTGCTTACTCTTTTTGTAACCGCCTGCTCGCAACCCCAAAATTCGGCAGACATAACAGAGGGCATTACGATTACCGACTGCGCGGGCCGCGAAGTTGCCTGTCCGCTCAATCCCGCATCCGTAGCCGTACTTGACCCCTTGGCGGCGCAGGCCGTTATTATGTTCGGTCAAGGCGATAAAATGAGCTCGACGGTTGGCGGTGTGATCCGTGACAAGCTTTTGCAGGATATGTATCCGCCCTTAGCCGATTGCCCAAATGTTAAAAGCAGCGGGGCAGCCAATGCCGAAGAGTTGCTGAAACTGGGAACAGACTTAATATTAATTAAAAGCGATATGTACAACTCCGAAAACGAACGACAAAAAATAGAATCCTTAAATATCCCCTATTTGGTAATCGATTACAATACCATTGATTCTCAGCTGCAATCTGTCCGCATTGTCGGCACGGCATTAGGCTGCCAGCAGCAGGCCGAGGACTATTGCGCCTATTATTTAAATACCATCGAGCGGGTCAGCGCCCTTTGTGCCGATATTCCCCAAGAGGAGCTGCCGCGTTTGTACCACTCCATTAACCCCGCCACCCGTACCGACAATGCCGGCAGCGTTACGGCGGAGTGGATAGCCGTTACCCGCGCCGTCAATGTTTCCGTCGGTGAGCAGCTAAACTATAACGACGGCGATTATTACGCCTCATTAGAGCAAATTATGCTTTGGGATCCAGATCTGATCATCTGCAACGAATCGGGGGTTGACCAATATATTTTAAGCGACCCCAAATGGCAAGGCTTAGCGGCCGTACGCACGGGCAAGGTCTATCAAATGCCCATCGGTGTTTCCCGCTACGGACACCCCAACAGCATAGAAACTCCCCTGGCAATCTTGTGGCTGGCCGATCTGCTCTACGGCGATAAGCTCAGCGAGCCTATTGATTTTCGCGCCGAAATGAAATCCTTTTATACAACCTTTTATAATTACCAGGCTGATGAAGAAACCATCGACGCCATCTTATCCGGTCAGGGAATCCGTGCCGCCTCCACAGATAATCCCGGCGAGGGAAAAAAGAACAGCAATTAAACCTTAAGGTTTAATTATAAAAGTATTTAAGAAAGAAGGCTATACAAATGAACAAAAGACTTTTCGCAGCTATCATTTTAATTATGGCTTTATGCCTGCTTGTAACACTGCCCGTCTGTGCTTGGGCCGATAACGGCAATGGTGATAAAAAAATACCGCTGCTTGACTCCAGCTCGGTTGCCGACGGTGCCACCGATGTTGCTGTCGATTTGCCGCAAATCGATTTGGTTTTTACCAACAATGTCGTCAATATCGCCGTTAAAGAAAACAACCTAAAGTGCTTCTCCTTAAAATCGGCGGACGGCAAAGATGTTGCCATTGAGGTGCTAATGGGCGACGATCAGGTTGATCCCAACGCCAAACGCAATGTTTCCGTTGCCATTGCAGAAGCGCTGGAGCCGGACACAGCCTATATCTTAACTATCAGCGGCGAGCTGAGCGCTAAAAACGGCAACCTGCTCGGTAACGATATCA
>JAQVWQ010000124.1 GCA_028709615.1 Clostridia bacterium
CCAGATAACAATCGTTGCCGCCCAAAAACACCTGCTCGCCCTCTGTAACAACCTTACCGCTCGCATCGATACGGGCATTTACGGTGGCTTTAGCCCCGCAGGAGCAAATAGTTTTAATCTCGGAAATTGATTCGGCCAGCTCTAAAAGCCGCTTACTGCCGGGAAAAAGATGGGTTAAAAAATCAGTGCGCAAACCAAAGCACAAAACCGGCACATCATATTTATCAACAATATACCTTAAATCATCGACCTGTTCGGGGGTTAAAAACTGCGCCTCGTCAATAATGATGACATCGGTTTTACCATTCGGTCGAGCCATAAAGCGTGCCAAAACATCAGCTGCGGACTCCAAAACCTCGGCGGGGGCGGACAAGCCGATACGGGAACGGATAACCGTTTGGCCGTCGCGCGTATCAAGCGCCGGTTTAAGCAGCCAAACAGACATTCCCCGTTCTTCATAATTAAAGCGAGCAATCAGCGATTGAGCCGTTTTGGAGCTGCCCATCGCCCCGTATTTAAAATATAATTTTGCCATAGTTTTTCTCCTTTATATTCCGTTTCAAGTTTACCACTATTATACAGAAATTGTCAATTTATATTGCTATTTGCTTATTTATTATGCTATACTTTTCCCCAGGAGGCGATTACATTGGACAAACCCTTGATTATCGGCATAGCGGGAGGTACAGGCAGCGGCAAAACCACGCTGACCAAGCAAATACGCGAGCGCTTTACTGACGATGTTTCCGTTATCTATCACGATAACTACTATAAAGCTCACGATGATCTGCCCTTTGCCGAACGCGGCGGCCTTAATTACGACCACCCCGACGCGCTGGAAACGGAGCTGATGATCGAGCATATCAAAGCCTTAAAAGAAGGGCAGGCTGTTAGCTGCCCCGTTTACGACTTTACCCTGCGCACCCGCTCTGATCAAACAACCGTTATCAAACCCGCCAAGGTAATTATTATAGAAGGAATTTTTATTTTTGTCGATTCCGCCCTGCGCGAGCTGATGGATATAAAAATCTTTGTTGATACCGACGCCGATGTCCGTATTCTGCGGCGGATCGTCCGCGATGTCGAACAACGCCAGCGCACCTTGCAATCGGTAATTACCCAATATTTAACCACCGTTAAGCCCATGCACGAGCAGTTTGTCGAGCCCTCCAAACGCAAAGCCGACATCATCGTTTTAGATGGAGGTTACAATTTAGTGGCCTTAGATATGATAATGAGGCAGATAACACATCATATAAATAATAATCAAGAGTAGTTTTTATAATAACCCCTTGCCAATTTACAATTATTGGTTTACAATAATTGCATAATGACAAACCGCTTCGAGTGCCTTACCTAAAACCGCAAGGTCACGGCAATGCACCAATGGGCTTGTTGGGAAACTAACAAGCCTTCCGTTTAGAAAAGAAGTATTACATAGGTTGTTCTTCTCTCCGGAAAAAGTGGCTTGTATTTATACAATCATTTTATAAAGGAGATTTTTTTATGAGCAAAAAGCTTTCTTTCTTTACCGTACTGCTTTTAGCCTTAGCTTTGCTGATCAGCGGTTGTACCGGTGAGGATCAATCCGCAGGCGCTTTGGGCGATTGGAACTTGCAAATCGTCGGCGACGGCTTGGATATTACCTTAGATGCCGCCGCTATGACCTCCCGCGAGCAAATTGCGCTGGAATGCACCAATGTCAGCTCCACAGGCGAGGTTGTAACCACGCAAATCGAAGGCTTTTCTTTTGGCGACCTTTTAGCCGAAAACGGTCTTGAGCAGGCTTCCTTATCTGAAATTACCTTTGTTTGTGCCGACGGCTACGAAATGATGGTTCCTGCGGAAATATTTAAAGCCAAGGATATAATTATTATGCTTAAGCAGGACGGAGAGCCCTTAACTGCCCCGCGCAGTGCTATCCCCGACGAACGCGCCATGTTCTGGGCCAAAGATCTGACCCAAATCAAAATAGCGGGCGACGGCGGCGCTGCCCCCGCTGCTCAAGGCGAAACGGCCAACGCTGCCGAAAAAATCATTTTCTTCCGTCAAGCTGCCTCAGCTATGGAAGCCGTTGAGGTTCAATACAAAAACGCCGCTATCGACGGCAACTACTCGCTGAATGATTTTGCCGACGCTTACTTAGGCGGCGTACCCGAGGGTACTGTTAATCTGACCGCCACCGACGGCTTTGAAAAAACCGAATCGGCCTCCGCCTTTTTTGCCAATTATCTGCTGTTAGAAAACAATCAGCAAATGGAAGGCGCGCCCCGCTCCTGGTCGCCCGAGGTCGGCGAGGGCATGAACACCAAATTTTTGGATCTGGCCGTAATCGGCGGCAACGCTGTTTATTTCGGCGCCCAAACCCCTGTCGGTGAGCTCTTGGCGGCAGCCGGCTTAAACGCCGATAACTATAAATTCGTGGCCTCCGACGGTTATGAAGTCGAGATACCCGCCGCAGCCATTTCCTCGGGCACTATCTTATGGGATGCCGAAAAGAAAATGATGCGCGCCGATTTTACGGACGGAAGCTTAACCGACAACCAAAAGAAGGTCAAGTACTTAATTTCTGTTGAAGTTGTAAAATAACACTATTATATTAAGGAGGAAACAAAAATGAAAAAACTTTTAGCCGTTTTACTTTGCTTTGCTATGCTCTTTGCTTTGGCCGCCTGCGGCGCTGAACAAGCCCCCGCCGAGCAGCCTGCCGAAACCCCTGCCGAAATAGTCGGCTTGGTTGCCGATGAAGAGGTTATTTTAACCTTTGAAGGCGCTGATGTCGAGCAAATGACCATGGGCGAATTTAAAGCCTTGCCTATGCAAGAGGTTGAGCTTTCCCGTACCAACTCCAAGGGTGAAACCGTGGTCGGCGTTTACACAGGCGCGCTCTGGGCTGATTTTGCTACCGCTATCGGTGCTTCCCCCGAAAGCAACATTAAAATTATTGCCTCCGACGACTATCAAATGGCCTACACTCCTGCCGAATTAAATGCCGAAGGCTCGATTTTTGCCATTGCCAAGGACGGCGAAGCCATTTCCCCTGCCGATGAAGCCGGCAAGGTTTGGTTCTGCGCCTCCGAAAGCCTGACCGCCAACTACTGGGGCAAATATATTGTTAAAATCGTTGTTGAAGG
>JAQVWQ010000125.1 GCA_028709615.1 Clostridia bacterium
AAAATGCAGGTGCTTGACAAAATTGTCGAAAAAAGAAAGGAACGACAAGTTCAGTCGGCTCCCTTGCTGAACCAGCAGTTAGGCGTAACTTCTGTTGAGGAGGTCTTCAATAACCTTTCTCAGATTTACGGCTGTGCCAACTGGAGCGTAAAAAAGACCAATGACGGCTATATTGCAACGGCAACAGCTTGCAAGCTTTGTGCTCTGTCAAAAAAAATGGGCGGCGCCAACCCCTGCAACGGCTGGTGCCTTGACCCTATGCTGGCAATGATTACTGCCGCAAGCGGAATCGGTGCCGAAAAGATTACCGTCGAAAGCACGCTGATGGATCAAGACTGCTGCAAAATAATCATCAAAACCAAATAAAATTTAATATCGTTCTACCTCATAGCCCGGTAAATCAATAACAGACAATCCAAAAAGAGCCTCCCGTTTTTTACGGAAGGCTGGAGACAAAGGTCTGCACAATGACAGACTAAAGAGAAAAGGCTGAGGACAAGTAAAAGGCAAAAGGGCAGACCCGCCATGTACACCACAAGTACATAAGGGCTTGCCCTTGCAGGCTTTTACGCAGTAATCAGCTTTTTGTCTATGGTCTGAGCCTCCCGTTAAAAAACGGGAGGTTTATTTTATGTTTTTAACTGTTCATACCCAAAAGCAAAGCCTGTTTGTTAACCTCCACCAAATGCTGCCGCTTGGCGGGAATAACCTTTGCCAAAGCTTTAAATAAAGACTCCTCCGAAGCAAAACCCGATTCTTTGGCCAGTTTACCCAAAATAATCATATTGGCCAGCTTTTCCAGCTTATTTTCCACAGCCATTTGGGTAGCGGGCAAATAAAAGACCTTAATATCGGTTCTGTCGGTTCTTTTATCAACCAAAAAACTGTCAACGACCACAATGGCGCCGGCTTTGGCCTCGTCGATATATTTATCGTATGAGGGCAAATTCATTACAGCCAAAATATCGGGATGTAAAATCAAAGGGCAGGCAATTTCTTCGTCATTAAGGCAAATACTGCAATTGGCGGCGCCGCCGCGCATCTCGGGTCCGTAGGAGGGCAGCCAGGAAACCTCCTTGCCGTCGATCAATCCCGCATAAGCCGCCACTTTACCGGCAAATAAAATACCCTGTCCGCCAAAACCGGATAATAAAATATTACTTGCGGCCATTTATTTCGCCTCCCCTGTCGTATCTTTATAAACTCCCAAGGGATAATAAGGAATCATCTTTTCCCGCAGCCATTCCATTGACTCAACGGGAGTCAGTCCCCAGTTGGTCGGGCAGGTGGAAAGCACCTCAATAATCGAAAAGCCCTTGTTATCCAACTGAGCCTGAAAAGCCTTTTTGATCCCGCGCTTGGCGGCGTTGATATTTTTAACACAATCAACGGCCACGCGCTCGGCATAAGCCACGCCGTCCAAGGTCGAAAGCATTTCCACAACGCGAATCGGATAACCGGCGGTATTGACATCTCGTCCGTAAGGCGAGGTTGCTGTCACCTGCCCCGGCATAGTAGTAGGAGCCATTTGACCGCCCGTCATGCCGTAAGTGGTATTATTGACAAAAATAATCGTGATTTTTTCACCGCGAGCCGCCGCGTGGACGGTTTCTGCCGTACCGATAGCAGCCAAATCGCCGTCGCCCTGATAGGTAAAAACAACCCCGTCGGGTACGGAGCGTTTAACGCCCGTCGCCAAAGCCGGAGCCCTGCCATGCGGGGCTTGCAGCATATCACAATTAAAATAATCATAAGCCATAACCGAACAGCCGACGGGAGCCACACCGATAGCGCGGCCGCGCACGCCCAGCTCATCAAAGACTTCAGCCACCAGGCGGTGAATAATGCCATGGGTACAACCGGGGCAATAATGCATTTTAGCGTCTGTTAAGGATGGCGATTTAGAAAAAACTATACTCATTTGTTTTCGCCTCCAGCCATTATTTCGATTTGCTGTAAAACTTCTTCGGGGGTGGGAATAACGCCGCCCGTTCTGCCGTAAAATTCCACGGGGCAAACACCGTTAACGGCTAAGCGCACATCCTCGACCATCTGGCCCATTGATAATTCAACGGTCAGCATAGCACGGCATTTAGCTGCGGCGGCGGCAATTTGCTGTTTGGGGAAGGGCCAAAGCGTAATCGGTCTGAACAAACCGACTTTAAGTCCCTTGGCGCGAGCCACTTTAACGGCCGCCTTGGCCACGCGGGCGGCAGAGCCGTAAGCTACAAGAACAATCTCGGCATCCTCAGTCATAAAGGTTTCGTAACGGACTTCATCACGCTCGATGATGGCATAACGTTGATAACGGGCTAAAATCTTATCCTCTAATTCGTGCGGCTCCAAGAACAGCGAATTGGTAATATTGGGTTTTCTTTGCTCCTTGGTGCCGTTGGTTGCCCAGGTTTTTGCGGGCAAATCGGCCGTCGCCTGAGGCGCGGGAAAATCAACGGGCTCCATCATTTGACCCAGCATACCGTCGGATAAAATCATCGCCGGCACGCGATATTTATCGGAGAGGTCAAAGGCCTCGTAAACACTGGTAACCAGCTCCTGCACAGAGGCGGGAGCAAAAACGATCAAATGTAAATCACCGTGACCTGGTGCCTTGACGGCCTGAAAATAGTCGGCCTGCGAGGGCTGAATGCCGCCCAAACCGGGGCCGCCGCGCTGCACATTGGCAATCAGGCAGGGCAAATCAGAGCCTGCTATATAAGAAATACCTTCGGTTTTTAAGCTGATGCCGGGAGAAGAAGACGAGGTCATGGCCCGTACTCCGGCAGAGGCCGCTCCCAAAACCATATTAATAGCCGCCACTTCGGCTTCGGCCTGTAAATAGACCCTGCCTTCCAGCGGCATTCTTTTTGCCATATAAGCCGCAACTTCATTTTGCGGGGTAATCGGATAGCCAAAATAAACCTGACAGCCGGCTTGAATCGCCGCTTCGCTCATGGCCTCGTTACCTTTCATTAAAACTCTTTCACCCACTTTATCTCACTCCTATCTTTCTACGGTAATGGCTATATCAGGGCATATAACAGCACAGGCAGCACAGCCGGTGCAGGCTG
>JAQVWQ010000126.1 GCA_028709615.1 Clostridia bacterium
CCTGAATTTCAGACGATTGAAAATCTCGGGCCGAAGAATGTTAAGTTTGATGTTCCTCTTGAGGAGATCAAAAAGGTTCAAGACTTTAGTTACGAGTTCACCGAAGATGAAAAAGCTAACTGGTAAAAGGAGGGTAATTTAACTGTGAAAAAGCCAAAGAAGGTCGTTCATGTTTCCTGTCAGGGAAGCGCTAATATGTTAAAGGTTCCTCGCACCAGCTCTGCTGCTACCTGCGCTGAGGCTCATGCCGCCGGTGACGGCGCCTGCGCTTTTGGTTGCTTGGGTCTCGGTGACTGCGAGGCTGCTTGTAAAAAAGATGCGATTCATGTAATTGACGGTATTGCTGTTGTCGATTATGAAAAATGTATCGGTTGCGGTCTTTGCGTACGCAAATGTCCCCGTAATATCATCATTCAGGTTCCTGTGGATAGCCGCGTTTATGTGGGCTGTAAGGCTCAGGGCTTAGGTAAAGATAAATCAAAGCTGTGTAAAAATGCTTGCATCGGTTGTACGCTTTGTGCTCAGCTTTGCCCCAGTAAGGCGATTACCATCGAAAACGGGCTCCCCGTTATCGATTACGAAAAATGCACCAATTGCGGCACCTGTGTCGGTATTTGCCCGACCATGCTTGGTAATAGCAAGGTTATTGCCGAGGCTCCGATGCCGGAATATGACGCTGAGTAAAAAAATATCAGGGAGGAATAATCGATGGCACTTTATATTGTACCCGCTAAGTGCATCTCTTGTGGCGCCTGCTGGGCCGATTGTAATGTGGAAGCGATTGAAATCGTTCATCACAAATATGCAATCAATGTCGAAAAATGCGTTGACTGCAGTGCTTGCCAGTATGTTTGCCCCAACGATGCAATTTTCTATGATAAGGATACTGCGATAGAGTCAGTAAATGCAGAAATTGCTGCGGCCAAAGAAAAGGTTGCCGCCGCAAAAGCCGCTGCCGAGAAAGTTGACAGTAAAGATGAGGAAGCTGTCGGCAAGGCTAATGATGCTGTTACTGCCGCCGAAAAAGCTTTGGCTGAGGCCGAAGCCGCTTTAGCCAGTATTAATTAGTAATAATATTAAAGCCCCTCCGTCTGGAGGGGCTTTTTTTATGCCCTTAATTGATTACCTTGGCAATTAAGCAAGAGATAAATACTAAGAAGGCTTATTCATAGCGAAGGGCTACTATTGGGTCAGCCTGAGCCGCTTTGCGTGCCGGATAAAGACCGAAAAAAACGCCGACCAAGGCGGAAAAGCCGACTGCCAATAAAATTACTGTCGGTCTGACATAGGTGGCTATACCTGCAATCATTCCTCCCAAAGCCACAATGCCAAATCCGAAAATTACGCCGATTATTCCGCCTAAAGCAGAGATAATGGCTGATTCAATTAAAAACTGTGCCAAAATGTCGCGGGTTTTGGCGCCGAGCGCTTTTCTGATACCGATTTCCCGCGTGCGCTCTGTGACGGATACCAGCATAATGTTCATAATACCGATACCGCCGACCAGCAGTGAAATAGCGGCGATGGCTCCAACGGCGGTGGCTAAACCCCCCATTATGCCATCTAACATATTCATTTCATCGGCAGCGGAGGAAAAAATGATATCCTCGGGCTGGCGTCCTTTAAGCTTGGCAGTATATTGTTTAAAGCGTTCGCCGAAGTCCGTCATATCCGTTCCGCTGATAGCTGTGACTTCGACCATAAAAAAGCTGTCATTGGGGTAAGCAAGCAGGGTGTAGGGCACTATGGCCTTACCCGTAGGTTCACCGCCGTCCAGACTTTCCATTAGTTTCATAAAGTTTGATTTTTCCCGATGGTAAACACCGATAACTGTCAGTTCGGCAGGGTTACCGTGCAGGGTAGTACGAAAGCTTTTGCCGATTACATTGGTGCTTGCGAAAAGCTTAAGCGCGGTTTGATCTTCTATGACAGCGACATACTTGCGGTCTAAAATATCCTTGGTGTTTAAAAGCCTGCCGTTGACGATTTGCAAGTTGTTAATTTGTTCGTAGCCTGTATCGGCGCCGGAGTAAGAGGTTTTAAGCTTGTTGCGGCCATGTACCGCTTCATTGCTTTCGGAGGCGTTACAGCTGATATAAGAGATTTCATTGCCGAAAACCGCCTTAATTCGCTCCAGATCGTCCAGAGTATAATAGTCTGAGGAGCGAAATTCTTCAACATAATAAGAAACATAGGAGTAAGCGCTGGTTAAACCGATATTTTCGTATTCTTTGGCAAATAAAGCGCGCATGGAGTCTCCGATGGAAACAATTGAAATTACCGAGCTGATACCGATGATGATGCCCAGCATAGTGAGGATTGAGCGCATTTTATTGGCGCGAATGGCAGACAGAGCCAGCAGGATGTTTTCTTTAAACAATAGTTTCGCCCCCTTCGCGGCGCTGATCGGAAATTATTTGGCCGTCTTTAAAACGGATAACGCGCTGGCAATAAGCGGCAATTTCTTCTTCGTGGGTGACGATTATAACCGTTGTACCTTCCTTGTGCAGGCGGGTAAATAGCTGCATAATATCTACAGAGGAGGAGGAGTCAAGGTTGCCTGTCGGTTCATCGGCTAAAATCAGCGGCGGTTCATTCGCTAAGGCGCGGGCAATGGCTACCCGCTGCTTTTGTCCCCCGGAAAGCTCATTGGGGAGATGGGCGGCGCGGTCGGATAAGCCGACCTTGGCCAGCAGCTCGTCGGCACGAACGCGGCGTTTTACCGGGTTGACTTTGGCATATATCATCGGCAGCTCAACATTTTTTTGTGCTGTGGTGCGGGGAATAAGATTGTAGGACTGAAAAACGAAACCGATTTTTTGATTACGGATGGCCGACAGGCTGTTGGAGTCTAATTGTCCCGTATCAACTCCGTTTAAGTAATAATGGCCTAAGCTGGGGCGGTCAAGGCAGCCTAAAATATTCATTAGGGTGCTTTTGCCCGAACCCGATTGTCCCATAATAGCCACGAATTCTTTTTGTTTAATTTCGATATTTATTTTTTTCAGACCGATAACCTGAACCGCGCC
>JAQVWQ010000127.1 GCA_028709615.1 Clostridia bacterium
CCGGCTCAATCGTGTCGATTCCCTCAATTTCAACCTCATCGCCGATCTGGCCGATCGCCAAAAAGTGATCCGCTAAAACCTTTCCTTTGGCAATCTTTTCGCCTCTCAGCCTGATTACATATTCATTGGGTTCAAGGGCGGAATCGTCGCGTAAGCGGATTGCCGGGATAACCAAGCCCAGCTCCAGAGCAAATTGCTTGCGCAGCATCACCATTCTGTCAACAAAGGCGCCGCCTTTTTTTTCATCGACCAGCGGGATCAGGCTGTAGCCAAATTCTACCTCAATCGGTTCCAAGCCTAAAAATTCATAAACATGCTCCGGATCACGGTAATACTCGGTTTCGCTGATCGGTGTCGGCAGTTCTTCCGCTTGTCGCTGCAGCCTTTCTTTTCTCGTTTTGAGCTTTCTCCCTGCCAGTATCAGGCCAATCCCAAGAGTAAGCAACAAAGCGATCGGTAATCCGGGTATTAAACACATCAACAGTAAGATGCCGCCGGTAATAATCAGAGTGACCGGCTGAGAAACCAGTTGTTTGGTGAGATCGGTGCTAAGGCAGTTTTCGGAAGCGGCTCTGGTAACGATCATACCGGTAGCCGTAGAGATTAAAAGAGCGGGTATTTGCGAAACCAAACCGTCACCTACGGTAGCTACGGTGTAGATAGATATTACTTCCGCCAAAGGCTTACCGTTAATCAAAAGGCCGATCACCGAACCGCCGATGAGATTGATAAAAACAATAATAATGGAAACGATGGCATCACCTTTGACAAACTTAGAGGCACCGTCCATTGCTCCGTAGAAATCAGCTTCTCTTTGAATTTTATTTCTTCTTTGCTTGGCCATAGTGTCACTGATCAGACCGGAACTGAGATCGGCATCAATGGCCATTTGCTTACCGGGCATAGCATCGAGGGTAAAACGGGCCGATACCTCTGCGACCCTTTCAGAACCTTTGGTGATAACGACAAACTGCACTACCACAATGATGAGAAAGATAATAAAACCAACCAACGCATTGCCGCCGATGACAAACTCGCCGAAGGTACGGATCACATTTCCGGCTTCACCGTCATTACCCAGAATCAGCCTGGTAGATGCCACATTCAACCCTACCCGTAACAAGGTGGTGATCAAAAGCAAAGAAGGAAAAATCGAAAATTCTAAAGACTCCTTAATATACATCGCCAAAAGGAAAATCCCGATCGACAGCATCATGTTGAATATGATCATCATATCCATAACAAAAGGTGATAAGGGGATGATGATCAGCATCAGGATGCAAACGACAAATACTACTATAGTATTATCGAGTATTTTTGCCACCTTGGCTTCCTCCTTGCTTTTAAATCATGTTCGGCACATTAATGATTTGTTTTATTAAGCCTGGTATAAACGAAGACCAGTATCTCTGCTACCGCCTGATAGAACTTTTCCGGAATCTCCTGCTCAAGTTTAACCGCTTCATAAAGGCCCCGAGCCAGCGGAGGATTGGCTACCACGCAGATATCATGGGCTTCGGCAATCTCAATGATCTTTAATGCCAGGTAATCCTGTCCCTTGGCGATTACCCGCGGCGCCTTGTCCTTCTCTTTGTCGTATTTGACAGCAATCGCGAAGTGAGTTGGGTTCTTGATCACTACATCGGCAAGAGGAACCTTTTGCGCGATCCTTTGCATGGACAAGCGGCGCTGTTTTTCTCTCAACCGGCCCCTGATTTGAGGGTCGCCTTCGGTCTGCTTATATTCGTCTTTGATATCCTGGCGGCTCATGCGCATTTGGCGCTCATATTCCCACCACTGATAAAAATAATCCAGCAGGCCGAAAAGGAGTAAAAACAGTCCGGCTTTGATTACGATCTTTACCGCCATATCGCAAACATAGCAAAGCGAATGTAAAATGCTCTTATCTAAAAGGCAGGCAAAGCCGGGCAGATTGTTTTTAATTTCAGTGTATAAAATCGCGCCGACTATTGCCACCTTGATCATCGATTTGATTAACTCGACCACCGAGCGGATTGAGAACAGCTTTTTAAAGCCCTTAATGGGGTCGAGTCGGGTAAAGTCGGGCTTTAAGCGGCTAATAGCAAAATTCATTCTGGTCTGAGCGCTGTCGATAACTATGGCCGTCACCGCCGTGATAAATAAGAACGGCAACGAAAGCATAAATGTTTTGAGCACAAAATCAGACAGGTAGTTCCGGGCTCCCTGAGTTGAGAGAGAGCTGACGCTTGCAAAGTCGGTCAGATAGCGGGGAAATAAGTTGGTGACAGATCCGTAAAAATATTGGGCTAAGGCCTGCAGCAGGACAAATAATACTAAAATTCCGATGGCGCTCGTAATATCGCGGCTCTGAAAGATATTGCCTTTCTTGCGTTCATCCTGACGCTTTTTCGGCGTTGCCTTTTCTGTTTTTTCACCCTGAGAGATAGCTGTCACTCCTTAAGCCCATACGCAAGGTTTTTTAGCTTAGCTTGGCATAAGATTTCCGTTTTGGCGGCTCCGACGCTGCTTTACGCCATCGAGCTCAAGCATTCTTGGATACTTTTAAACATCATGCTGGTCATGGCATCAAAAAAATCAAAAACCCCGGGTAAAATCAATACCAGTAAAAACAAACCAACCAAAAGCTTTAATTGCAAACCCACCATAAAAATATTAATCTGCGGTACGGTCCTCATCAAGATGCCTAAACCCAGTTCTGTGATAATCTCAATAGCCACCAACGGTAGCGCCAGCTTGATCGCGAGGATCAAAATATCGGCAAAGAGTAAAACAATATATTGACCGCACTGGGGATTAAGCACAAAATCACCCAAAGGAAGGATGCCGAAAGAAGCAAAGATAATCTTAAGAAATGTTAAATGGGCATTGGTAACAAAAAATAAAACGATATAGAGGAGGTTTAAGAGAGTGGCTGATAACGCCATGGAAATATTGCTTTGAGGATCGTAAACATTAGCCATACCGACGCCCAGCTGAAGATCCATGAAGCTGCCGGCTACTTGCAGGGACGAGAGAAATATC
>JAQVWQ010000037.1 GCA_028709615.1 Clostridia bacterium
TGCAGACAGCTGGAACGATCACCGATTATGGTTCATATTCCTCGGTCAGGAACATGGTGACGACCGATCCCATCAACGTCAACGGGGACGAGATCACAATTGATATAATTGCGGACGGGCAGTCGGCCGTTGCTTTGTTTAACGGCCATGAGCAAATGACGCATCTGACGGGCTGCGGCTGTGTGCTATCGGCCATTTCCGCAGCGTTTTTAGCTGTTGCTCCCCCCGCGGAGGGGCTGCGCGCCGCTGCCTCTTTATGGGCTGTTTGCGGGGAGCTGGCCTACCGGCAGACGCAGGATCAGGGCCTTGGTGCTTACCATACCGCACTTTTTAATAATTTAGGCTTGCTTGACGATAAAACCGTTGATGGGAGAGAAAAATATGAAAAGCTCAGATAATTTAAAAAAGGCGCTTGAGCTTTACGGTATAAGCGACCGTAAAACCTTGGATTTAACAGAGTTTATTGATCAAACGGAGCAAGCGCTTAAAGGCGGTTTAACCTGCTTTCAGCTGCGGGAAAAAAAGCTGCCCAATTTTGAGCTTGTTATGCTTGCTTCACTGTTAAAGCCTTTGTGTGACAGTTATAACTGCCCTTTAATTATTAACGATAATATTGCGGCAGCAATTATGTGTGATGCCGGCGGCGTGCATATCGGACAAGAGGACGGCGATATCAAGCAGATTCGCAGTCAGCTGGGTGATGATAAAATTCTCGGGGTTTCGGCGCAAACCGTTGAGCAGGCCAAAGCTGCCGAGGCTGCCGGAGCTGATTATTTGGGCGTGGGAGCCGTTTTTGCCACGACCACCAAAGAGGATGCCGCAAATGTCAGTCTTGACGAATTGCAAGCCATCTGCGATAATGTAAGCATACCGGTTGTTGCCATCGGCGGCATTACCAAAGACAATCTAAGTATGCTGGCCGGCAGCGGTATTGACGGCATAGCGGTTTCCTCGGCAATTTTTTTAGCCGCTGATCCGCAAATTGCCGCGGAGGAATTAAAAAACAAAATAAAGGAAGTAATAATATGAACAAAGCGATTATTTTTGATATGGACGGAGTGCTGCTGGATTCAATGCCGGCCTGGGGTCAAGTAGGCATTAGTTTTGTGCAAAAACGCGGTATTGAACCGCCTGCCGATTTGCGCGAGACCTTAAAGCCAATGGGCTTGGAGCAGACTGCCGTTTATTTTAAAGAGCGCTTTGGTTTTGGCGAAAGCCCGCAAGCAATAGTCAGCGAAATTTATGAGCTTGTGGCCGACGGTTATCTTAATAGTTTTAAACTTAAAGACGGAGTTCGCCAATTTATGTATAATTGTTATGATGCGGGGATTCCCGCCGCTGTTGCCACGGCCACTTCAACGCCTTTGGCGCAGCGGGCCTTTCGCCGTTTAGAGGTTGACGAGTACATTCGTTTTGTTATCAGCTGTGATGATGTCGGCAAATCCAAAGCCGACCCCCTGATTTATCAGCTGGCGGCTCAGCGGCTGGGCGTTACCCCAGAGGAAACGACCGTATTTGAAGACGCCTATTTTTGTGCCCAAACAGCCAAAAAAGCGGGTTTTACCGTAGTTGGTGTTTATGATGAATCGGCATCAGAGCAGGAACAGGCAATGCGCGCACTTTGCGACCGTTATATTATGAGTTTTGAGGAGCTGCTTTAATGAAAAAAATCTTGACCATAGCCGGATCGGATTGCTCGGGCGGGGCCGGTATTCAGGCCGATTTAAAAACCATGACGGCGCTTTGCTGCTACGGAATGAGTGTTATTACCGCTCTTACAGCTCAAAATACAACGGGGGTTTACGGTGTTTGCGATATATCCGCCGACTTTGTGGCCAAGCAGATAGACTGTGTTTTTACGGATATTCGCCCCGATGCCGTTAAAATCGGCATGGTTTCCTCTGAAGAAATTATTTGCGCCATTGCCAAAAAAATGAAGCAATATCGTCCGGGCTTTTTAATTGTCGATCCGGTAATGGTTTCTTCCAGCGGCGGCAAGCTATTGGCTGATGGGGCGCAGGCCGCTTTAAAGAATGAGCTGCTGCCGCAGGCCGATTTAATGACTCCTAATATCCCCGAGGCTGAGGAGTTGAGCGGCATAAAAATTGCTGATAAAAACGCCATGTTGCAGGCGGCTGAATTGCTGGCCGAGCAATACGGCGGTGCTGTATTGCTTAAGGGAGGCCATCTGCCTGACAGCTGTGACGACCTGCTTTATCAAAACGGCCAAAGCCACTGGCTGCCCGGCCGCCGCGCCAACACTAAAAATACCCATGGTACGGGCTGCACGCTTTCTTCGGCTATTGCCTGCTTTGTAGCGCAGGGAGAGCCGATGATAGACGCTTGCGCCAAGGCCAAGGAATACACGCGCGGGGCGATTGAGCATAACCCCAACTTAGGCAAAGGGTTTGGACCGTTAAATCATTGCTGTTTAATGTGGAGGGCTTAGTATGCAGGCTTTAGAAATGCTTTTTACCAGACAAACCAGCCGCAGCTTTTTGCCGCAAAAAATCAGCGGACAGGAATTGCAAACGCTTTTAAAAGCAGCCTCTGCCGCTCCCGTCGGTTTGGGCAAATTTGAGAGTGTTCATCTGACGGTTGTAGAAAATGCCGAGCTGTTGGCGCAGATTACCGCCAATACCGAAAATAAATCGGGGCGCGAGCAATATCCTTTTTATGGCGCGCAAACGGTTATTTTTATTGCTGCCGCGCCTTCTGCCCGTTTTAAGGAAATCCCCATGGCCAATGCCTGCTGTATTGCCGAAAATATTCTTTTGGCCGCTACCGAGCAAGGCTTGGGCAGCGTGATTATGCTGGGCTTTGTGCCTGAACTTAAAGCTAAAGGCGATTTATTGGCTCGTTTAAACCTGCCCCAAGGTATGGAGCTGCAAATAGCCGTGGCAGTCGGTAAAATTGCAGAGCCGTTACAAGAGCGGCAAATTACTTTAGACAAAATTTCCATAAATTATATCAGATAAAACTTGTTTTTTGCCTTTTTATTTGTTATAATAACAAAGCGTTAACTTGTTTGCAAAGCTTGCCGTGCTAGACGGGGCAGTAGCGGCGCCTTGTAGCCTAAAATCCGCTATATATGGGTTGACGCCTTTTTGAAGGGCCGGCCTTGTGGGGTCAGTCTTCGGTAAGCAGTGTTGATAAGCGGGTCCTGTGCGACGAACTCCCGTAAACTCCGTCAGGTTCGGAAGAAAGCAGCGGTAAGCGGTTTTGTTTCGGGTGCCGCAGGGTTGCCTGCTGGGAGCCGGCTGCCGAAAAAACGCTTGGAAGGTACTGTTCGACAAAAAGGCGCACGGCAATTATTTATTGTAAAAAAAACAACCGATTTTAGTCGGTTGTTTTTTTAATGTCCGAAATTAATACCGTAAAAGGTTGCGACCGCTATAATTAATACAGACAGCAGTAAAATAATCGTAGAAATACGCATAATTTCTTCACCTCTGGTTTTTATTATAAAAGAATTGTCATCAGAAGTCAAGCTGCAGGTTTGTTAATGATCTGTTACAAAGAGCGATAAAACATCAAACAAAGCAGCTTGAGGCAAAAGCCATTTTAAAGGGGCCGGTCTTTTGGTCTGTTTTGCTTTAGCAACTAAAGCTTACCGCAGGCAGCCCTGATGTGCTGCTGTTTTTTATTGCTTAGTGTCAGGCATCTGTTGTAGGCCTGCAACTATAAAAAAGCTATAAAAAAAATGTATTGACAAAATACAACAATTAATATATAATGCTTCAAGATATATGATTTCTTAAAATCGTGTTTGGGCAAGAAGCCCTGAACACCACTCAGCTTGCTTTAAATAATAAGTTATATTAAATTATTTTAATTATACATATCAACCGCTTTTAACCATGAAGGTTAAACTAACAAAGGTTAGCTTAGCCGTCGTGGTTTTTTTGTTTTTATATAACAGCCTAAGGAGAAAATATGAATATTAAGCAAATACGGGAAAATTGGCTTGACTCGGCTGACAAGGATCTAAATGCCAGTATTGAAATGTGGAATAGTGTCTCTGATAAATATAACGAAATACCGATACCCGATTGGCACGAAAATAAGTTTTTAAGGCTGTTAAATGATTTTACTCAAGTATCCAACGAGATGAGCTCTTTGGATATCGGTTGCGGTGCGGGAAATTATTCCATCGCTTTGGCCGAAAAGGTCAATAAGTCGGTCGGTATCGATTTATCCCCTAATATGATCGCTTATGCCAAAAATAAAGCCACGGAACGCGGTGTTAATAATGTTGAATTTATTTGTGAGGATTGGAATGCCTTTGATATTAAAAAAGCAGGCTTTGAAAACAGCTTTGATATAGTTTTTGCTCATATGACTCCGGCGATATGCTCTGCGGCAGCCTTTGAAAAAATGATTGCCTGCTCAAAAGGATATTGTCTGATGGCCAAGCCGACAAGGCGCAAGGATTCTGTTTTGGATCAGATTAGAAGAATAGCCGATTTGGACGAAACGGATAAAAGCTTTGATGAAGCAATATCATATGCCTTCGATATTTTATGGCAGCTGGGATATTGCCCGAAGTTTACTTATTATGATGAGGTGTGGGAGTCAAATAAAACGCCGGAGGAAGCTTATGCCTGGTATATAGGCAGGGTCAAAACCCGTAAAAAGCTTGCCGAAGCCGATGAAGCAAGGTTAAAGGATTATCTTCAATCAATTGCCGTTGATGGCAAAATAGCAGAGACGATAACAACAACCATCGTAACAATGTATTGGCAAAAATAGCTTAAGGAGAGATTGCAATGGATCAAAAATTATGGCAGGAGTGCGTTAGATTTCATGGTCATGAATGTCCGGGATTGGCTATCGGTTATCGGGCCGTAGAAATTGCCAAGGAATATTTAGGTGATGTTTTTTCGCCTTTGTATGATGAGGAGGTTGTTTGTGTTACCGAAAATGACGCCTGCGGAGTTGACGCGGTTCAATGGCTGAGCGGCTGCACCATCGGCAAGGGCAACCTTATATACAGACCCTCAGGGAAAATGGCTTTTTCTTTTTTCTTAAGAAAAAGCGGTAAAAGCATCCGTTTAGTTATGAAGCCGAGCTCTAACGCTGTGCAAATGAGCCGTGAGGAAAAACAAAGGCATATTTTGGAGGCGCCCGCTGAGGAGATCTTTATGATCAAAAAGCCCGAATATGAATTGCCTGAAAGAGCAAGGCTTTTTGCAAGTGTGGTCTGTGAAAAATGCGGTGAGGCCGCTCCCGAATATAAAATGCGTTTAACGGACGGCAAAAAAATCTGTTCCGATTGCTTTACGGACTATTATAGAGGATGGTAGGTATGCCACGCTTGAAACCGCAGGCCATAGATGATTTTGGAGGCATTGAGTCTTACAGATTACATATCAAAAGAAAAAAATTAACCCTGATCATACTTGCCGTTACAGTTTTTGTTTTAGCTCTTTTGTCTGTAAATGCCGGATCGGCCAAGCTCAACCCCTGGGAGGTTTTTACTACTCTTTTGGGGTTCACCGATGAAAAAGCAAGTATAGTCATCTGGCGCCTGAGAATGCCGCGGGTTATTGCCGCTATTATCGCCGGTGCCGCTCTTTCTGTTGCCGGCTGCGTGATGCAGAACAATCTTAAAAATCCTTTGGCTTCACCTTCCACCCTTGGCATAGCCAGTGCTGCCACCTTTGGCGCCAATTTGGCGATTATCGTATTTGGCGCAGGTACAGCTATGAATACTGCCGGCGATGCAGTTTCCATCAATAACCCTTATATGGTAACGATCTGTGCTTTTATTTGCTCGATGGGCGCCACGATGATCATTTTGGGCTTGGCCAAATTGAGGTCGTTTTCTCCCGAAGCCATTATTTTGGCCGGTGTTGCCTTAAGCTCTCTTTTTGGCGCCGGAACTACCATAATACAGTATTTTGCTCCCGATGTAAAAATAGCGGCGGCAATTTTTTGGACATTTGGTGATTTGGGCAGGGTTTGCTGGAAGGAAGTAGGTATTTTAAGCATAGTTACCATAGTTTCGCTGGTGTATTTTTCTTTTAAAAGATGGGACTACAACGCTCTTGCCAGCGGAGAAGAAATGGCCAGGAGCCTGGGAGTAAATACCAAAAGGACTCGTTTTTGGGGACTTTTTGTAGCAGCCTTAATTACTGCCGTAGCCGTATCCTTTCTTGGTATGATCGGTTTTATCGGCTTAATCGGGCCGCAGATCATGATCAGGATAGTCGGGGCGGATTATCGTTTTTTAATTCCCGCCTCTGCCTTGTTGGGCTCGGTAATCCTTTTGCTTGCGGATACGGCGGCCAGAACCGTAATATCACCTGTGGTATTACCTGTCGGGGCTATAACCTCGCTGCTTGGCGGCCCGATGTTTTTATATTTATTAATGAGAGGGACGAAAAGATAATATGAGTATGATTGTAGAAGGCGTTTCCTACGCTTATCCCAAAAATCCGGTATTGAAGGATGTTTCTTTTGAAATAGGTAAAGGCGAATGTGTTGCCATACTTGGTACTAACGGAGTCGGTAAATCTACCTTGCTTAAATGCTTAAATAATGTAATCAATGCCCAAGCGGGGGCAATAACGGTAGCAGATATGCCTCTTAACGGGATGTCCGGTGATGAGCTGGCACGGCTGATTGGTTATGTGCCGCAAAACAGCTTTTTTCCCGATATTACCGTCTTTGATGCTGTGCTGCTGGGCAGAAAGCCGTATATAAAATGGGATATTACCAAAGATGATTTGGAAATTGCCGAAAATATGATCAAGTCTTTATCGTTGGAAAAATTTGCGCTTCGCAAAGTCAATTATATGAGCGGCGGCGAGATGCAAAAGGTTGCTATTGCCAGAGCTTTGGCACAGCAGCCGACGATCTTGCTTTTTGATGAGCCTACCAGTAATTTGGATCTGAAAAACCAGCTGGAGGTTATCCAGATAATTAAGGATATTGTTCAGAAGCAGCAGATCTCGGCTATTGTGACTATGCATGATCTTAATTTGGCCCTAAGGTTTGCCGATAAATTTATGATGATGAAGGACGGAAGGATCCACGCCATGGGCGGTGCGGAGATAATTACACCGCAAAATATTTGGGAGGTTTACGGCGTGCAGGTATCCATCGAAAATTATAACGGTTATCATATTGTAATCCCTCAACAATGAACTAATAAAAAGTTAAAAAATTAAAAAAACAAAGGAGAGTAAGAAAAATGAAGATGATAAGGTTAAGAAAAGCACTGACGGCAGCGGCTGTTATTATGCTTTTGTGTACAGCCTTGGCCGGTTGCGGAGCTACGGAGGTAAAGGGAGATATTACTGTCACCGATACGCTTGGCCGCGAGGTTTTGATTGCTGACGGTGCAGAGAAATTTGTTTGTATAGGGCCGGGCTGCTTAAGATTATATTGCTATGTCGGCGATACTACCCAGCTTGTGGGCGTTGAAGATATGGAGAAGAAAATTGTCGGCCGGCCTTATATAATGGCTTATCCCGAATTGGCCGATTTGGATATTATCGGCGCAGGCGGCCCCAACAATGCGCCTGATGGCGAAAAACTGCTGGTAGCCGAGCCCGATGTGATTTTTACTATGTATAATTCCGATGCGGCGTCCGTTGATGAGCTGCAAAATAAAACAGGCATCCCCGTAATTGCTTTAAGCTACGGCACCACGGAGGTTTTTGATCCGCTGGTTGACAGATCTTTGGAGCTGATCGGTGAGGTTACGGGCCATCAGGATCGGGCAGCGGAAATAATTGCTTATTTTGCTGAATTAAAAGCAGACCTAGAAAACCGTGTCAAGGATATTCCCGGTGCGGATAAGCCCACAGTATATCTTGGCGCCCAGTCTATGAGGGGTATGCACGGAATCGAAAGCACCAGCGGTAATTTTTCTTTATTTAATGCCATAAAAGCCAGAAATGTTGTGGATGAAGCCGGGATCAGCCAGTATATAATGCTCGATAAAGAAAAGCTGCTGGAAATGGATCCCGAGGTTATTTTTATTGATGCCGGCGGCCTTTCTTTGGTGCAGGAGGATTATAAGACCAATACATCATTTTATACGGGATTGCAGGCCGTTAAAAACGGCAAGGTCTTTTTAGAGCTGCCATATAATTATTATTACACCAATATTGAGATAGCCATTGCCAATGCTTTTTACATGGGCTCTGTTTTATATCCTGAAAAATTTGCGGATATTGATCCTAAAGTAAAATTCAATGAAATAACTCAAAAGCTTTTGGCTAAGGATTTATATGAACAAGTAGCTCAGGACTATTATGGCGGTTATCAGCAGGTTGTTTTTAAAAAGTAATTTTATTAAACAAAGCCCGACCGACTATATCGGCAGTTTTAGAAATATTAAGGGAGCGGATTTTCCGCTCCCTTAAATTATTTTTTATTAGCGCAGCCGCCGGATAGGGGGCAACTGGCACATCCGCAGCGGCAGGAGGTTAGGCCCTTTTTTTTGTCCCTGATCATGCTTGCTATAATCAGGATTATCATCAGCATAATTAAAGCACCGATTATGATTGTGGAAAGATTATTGATTAAAAACGCCGGCATTTTTATTACCCCCTTTTTTTATGCTCTGACCGTTGATTTTAAGATACGGTTTTCTTCATAAGGCTTAAATAGTCTATAAGCAATCAAGCCGACAATCAAAAAGGCTGTAATTGAGCCTAAGGCATTGCCATTGCCGGAAAACAGCAAACCAAGCTGGTAAACAACAAGCGAAGCAGCATAAGCAAACAGACATTGGTAGCTGAGGGCAAATAAGGTCCATTTTGCATTGTTCATTTCGCGTCTGATAGCCCCTATTGCCGCAAAGCAGGGAGCACACAGAAGATTAAAGACAAGGAAGGAATACGCTGAAAGCGGGCTGAAGACCAGGCGCATATTTGCCCAAATCTGCCAGCCGTTTTCTGCAACCTCGCTAAAGCCGCCAAAGAGAATACCAAAGGTGCCAACGACATTTTCTTTGGCAATAAGCCCGGTTATAGCGGCTACTGCTCCCTGCCATTGGCCCCAGCCAATCGGAATAAAAACAGGGGCAATAAAACCGCCTAATACGGCAAGCAGGCTGTCGTTCATATCCACCATGCCGAAGGTTTGATTATCAAAGCCAAAACTGGCAAGGAACCAAATAAGTATGGTAGCAAGTAAAATAATTGTACCGGCTTTTTTAATAAATGACCATCCGCGTTCCCACATCGAGCGAAGCACATTTTCTGCCGTCGGCCAATGATAAGCCGGCAGCTCCATAACAAAAGGCGCAGGCTCGCCCGCAAACATTTTTGTTTTTTTGAGCATAATACCGGAAATAATGATGGCGAAAATGCCAACAAAATATGCGCTGGGAGCTACCCACCAGGCATTGTTAAACATTGCACCTGCTATAAGTGCAATAATAGGCAGCTTAGCACTGCAGGGAATAAAGGTTGTAGTTACAATTGTCATCTTGCGGTCGCGGGCATTTTCGATCGTACGGCCGGCCATAATTCCCGGTACCGCGCACCCCGTACTGATTAACATAGGTATAAAGGATTTTCCGGATAGGCCGAACCTGCGAAAAATTCTGTCCATGACAAAGGCGACACGGGCCATATAACCGCAAGATTCAAGGAATGCCAGCAACAAAAACAATACAAGCATTTGGGGAACAAAGCCTAAAACCGCGCCGACGCCGGCCACGATACCGTCAAGAATTAAGCTTTGCAGCCATGCGGCACAGTTGACGGCCGCAAGCCCGTTTCTAATAACGGTTGGTAAACCCAATACCCAAATACCGTAGTCGGCAGGGTCCGGCTCTTGCACAGCGGCGGCTTGCGTATATTTTTCATAGGTAACCGCGATCTTTTTTTCTATATTGCCGTTGTCATCATACAGATAGGCGGTTGTGTTAAGCCCGGTTGCTGTTTGCGGCTCTAAACCCGCTTTTTGTGCGGAGGCTTCAAAGGCTTCTATAATAGCGGCAGGCTCTGCGTACGCTTCGGCGGCCTCTTTATAAGCGGAGGAACCGAATAAATGCCAGCCGTCGCCAAACAGACCGTCATTTGCCCAATCTGTTGCCCAGGTGCCGACCGTTGTAACGGATAAAAAGTAAACACAAAACATCACAACCGCAAAAATCGGCAGCGCTGCCCAGCGGTTGGTAACAACCCTGTCGATTTTGTCGGAAGCAGTCAGCTGCCCCGTATTTTTTTTGTTATAACAGCTTTTAATGAGAGAAGCTATATAAAGGTAACGCTCATTGGTGATAATGCTTTCGGCATCGTCATCCATTTCCTCTTCGGCGGATTTAATATCTTTTTCAATGTGAGATATTATGTCCGCGCTAAGCTCAAGCTGTTTTAAAACCTTTTCGTCACGCTCAAAGATTTTAATTGCATACCAGCGCTGCTGATTTTCGGGCATACTATGAAGTGCCGCCTCTTCAATATGGGCGATTGCGTGTTCAACTGCACCGCTAAACCTATGCTTAGGGATTGTTTTTGTGTTTTTAGCGGCGTTAATTGCCTCCTCAGCCGCTTCAAAAACACCGCTGCCCTTTAAAGCGGAGATTGCCACAACTTTACAGCCAAGCCGGTCGGATAATTCTTCAATATTGATTATATCGCCGTTTTTCTTGACAAGGTCCATTAGATTAATGGCCACAACAACCGGTAGGCCTAATTCGGTAAGCTGCGTGGTTAAATACAAATTGCGCTCTAAGTTTGTACCGTCAACAATATTCAAAATTGCATTCGGGCGTTCGGTAGTTAAATAGTTGCGGGTAATAACCTCCTCCATAGTATATGGAGAAAGCGAATAAATGCCCGGCAGGTCAATTATCGCAATATCGGTATGTTTTTTTAGCTTTCCTTCCTTTCTTTCAACGGTAACGCCCGGCCAGTTGCCTATAAATTGATTGGAGCCTGTCAGGGCGTTAAACAATGTTGTCTTGCCGCTGTTGGGATTTCCGGCAAGCGCAATTTTAATCGTCATAGTCGATCTTCCTTTCTTTTCTGATAGTTTTGGTTAGCATTTGCTAACCAGATGGTATTAAAAAATTGAGGCCTACCGCCTCAGTTTTTTTCTACTTCGATCATTTGGGCGTCTTCTTTACGGATTGATAACTCATATCCCCTGACATTGACCTCGATGGGATCACCCAAGGGGGCCAGCTTGCGAATTTGCAGCTCTGTACCCTTTGTGATGCCCATATCCATAATTCTGCGTTTAACCGCTCCTTGGCCATGGAGCTTTACAACCCTGAGCCTTTCGCCGACCTTGGCCTGCTTTAGTGTGTTCATATATTATGCCTCCTTAATATAGCTGCAACTGATTAATTAAACCATGATCTTATTGGCTATTTCTTTACTGATAGCAACGCGGGATTCTTTTACATTAACAATTAAATTACCCTTGATTGTGGAAATGATTTTTACATTAACGCCAACAACAAAGCCTAAGCTTTCTATAAATTTTTTGTACTCGGCTTTTCCGCCGATTTTTTTAATTATGTTATCTTCACCGATCTTGGCAAGTGTTAGCGGCATCATAAATCTTCCTTTCTTATTTTGGGTGATTAGCATTTGCTAACCGACGGCCAAAGTTAGTTAGCCAATGCTAACTAACTTTAGGATACAGCATAATTTTACTTTTGTCAATAATTATTTTAAAAAAATTAAATAAAAAAATTAAGCACTTACCAAGCCGATAAAAAATTATAGAAATTAAGAAAAACAGCAAAGTTGAAAATTTTATCTTAACATGATAAGATATATAAAGTAATTAATAAGAGGTGTGATAATTATGAAGCTGCAAGAGTCGGGTGAAATGTATCTTGAAACGATCTTGATCTTATCAAAAAAAAATTATTTTGTTCGTTCGATAGATATTGGCGAATATATGGGCTATTCTAAGCCCAGCGTCAGCCGTGCCGTTGGTTTATTAAAAAATGACGGTTATATTAAGGTTGATAATGACGGGGGCATTACTTTAACCCCAAAGGGCCAAGAAGCTGCAGAAAAAATCTACGAAAGGCATGTTGCGCTTACCGAGTTTTTGGTTTATCTGGGCGTTGACAAAGCAACTGCCGCGGAAGATGCCTGTAAAATTGAGCATGTCATAAGCGACCAAGCCTTTGCCGCAATCAAAAAGCATGTTAAAAACAAAAAAAATAATTAGGTAAGGATCAAAAGATCGGCTTATAATTTAAAGATATTAAAGACTATTTTATGATTTTTATAAAACAGTCGTTTTTTTATCAGCAAATTAAAATAAAATTTGTTAAATTAAGGTATATGTTGTAAAAACAACAGATTTATGTAAAGGTTTCTTATATACTCAAATAAAAGCTGATATTTTTGATACCCTAATAATAG
>JAQVWQ010000038.1 GCA_028709615.1 Clostridia bacterium
TAATAAAAAAATAATTGCAGCTTATATTCGGAGGGAGTTTGTTTATGTCTAAACAAAAATTTTATATTACTACGCCTATTTATTACCCCAGCGGAAATTTGCATATCGGTCATGCCTACACTACGGTGGCCGCCGACAGCATGAACCGTTATAAAAAAATGCGCGGCTTTGACAGCTACTTTTTAACCGGTACGGACGAGCACGGGCAAAAAATCCAGCGCCGCGCTGCCGAGGCGAGGCAGGAGCCGCAGCAATTTGTTGACGGCATCGTGGACAAAATTCAAGAGCTGTGGGGGTTAATGGGTATTGAGTACGATGATTTTATCCGCACAACTCAGCAGCGTCATCAAGAGGTGGCACAAAAGATCTTTCAGAAAATCTCTGACCAGGGCGATATTTACAAGGCGGAATACAGCGGCTGGTATTGCTCCCCCTGTGAAACCTTTTTTACGGAGCGTCAGCTGGCCGAAGGGCATCTTTGTCCTGATTGCGGCCGCCCCGTGGAGGTGACCAAAGAGGAAAGCTATTTCTTTAAAATGAGCAAATACGCCGACCGCTGGCTGAAATTTATTGAGGATAACCCTGATTTTATCCAGCCCGCTACGCGCCGTAATGAAATGGTAAATTTTGTTAAGCAGGGCTTGGACGACCTTTGCGTCAGCCGCACAACCTTTGACTGGGGTATAAAGGTGCCTTTTGACGACAAGCATGTTATTTATGTTTGGTTTGATGCGCTGATCAACTATATCTCCGCTTTGGGTTACGGTACCGACCATGACGAGCTGTATCAAAAGTATTGGCCGGCCGATATCCATTTAATGGCTAAGGATATTATCCGTTTTCATTCGATTATCTGGCCGATTATGCTGATGGCGCTGGATATCCCCATACCCAAAAAGGTTATTGCTCACGGCTGGGTCACGCTGGGCGATTGCGGTAAAATGAGTAAATCCAAGGGTAATGTCATTGATCCTGCCCTTTTGGTTAAAAAATATTCGCTGGATACGATCCGCTATTTTTTGCTGCGTGAAATGCCCTTTGGGCTTGATGTGGCTTACAGCGAGGAAGCGTTGGTCAACCGGATCAACATTGATTTGGCTAACGATTACGGCAATTTGCTTTCTCGTTTAACTTCGATGATCGGCAAATTTCAGAATAAAGTGGTACTGGCCCCCGATGGGGAAACAGAGTTTGACAAGGAACTAATTGAGCTGGCCAAGGCTACTCCCGCCGCTGCTGCCGCTTATTTTGATAATTTGGATTTTTCCGCCGGCCTGGCCGAGGTGATGAAGCTGGTCGGCAAGGCCAACAAATATGTTGACGATACCGCCCCTTGGGCCTTAAACAAGGCGGGCGAAAAGGGCAAGCTGGCTTCCGTTTTGTATAATCTTTGTGAGGTGCTGCGCCTAGTTTCGATTTTGTTAAAGCCCGTGATGATCGAAACACAGCCTAAGGTCTTTGCTCAGCTGGGTATTGAAGGCCGCGAGGATTTAGGCTGCTGGGAGGCGTTGCAATGGGGTTTATTCCCTGCCGGTACCGAAGTCAAGCGCGGCGAACCGATTTTCCCGCGGATTGATTTTGCCGCCGAATTGGCTGCCGAGGAAGCGGAGGAAGAAGCTGCCGCCGAGCCGGTGGTGGAGTATGAGCCGCTGGGAGAGGAAATCGGCATTGAGGATTTTGCCAAGCTTGATTTGCGCGTCGTTACGGTTTTGGACTGCCAAAAAGTGCCGAAAACCGATAAACTGTTACAGTTTACCGTTAAAATGGGCGAGGAGACACGTAGCGTTTTATCGGGGATTGCCAAATATTATCAGCCCGAACAGCTGATAGGAAAAAAATTGATTTTAATTGCCAATTTAAAGCCCGCTAAAATCCGCGGTATTGAATCACAGGGTATGCTGCTTTCCGCCGTTTTGGGCGAGGATTTGGAGCTGCTTGCGGTCGAAAAAATCGCCGACGGCTCAAAGGTGTGCTAAAATGCTGATTGATACTCACGCTCATTTAAACGATCCGACCCTGTATGCCGATTATCAAGGCGTGATTAAGCGCGCCAATGACGCCGGTGTGGCAGAGATTATCAATGTCGGTTTTGATTATCCCTCCTCTGTGATGGCTGTGCGCTTGGCCGAAAAGCACGATCAGCTGTGGGCAATGGTTGGCGTACACCCCCACGACGCTGATTCTTATAATGATGAAATAGAAAACAAGCTGAAAAAGCTGGCCGCTTCTCCCAAGGTGGTGGCTATCGGCGAAATAGGTTTGGATTTTTATTATGATAATTCTCCGCGTGAGCTGCAACGGGAGGTTTTTCGTAAGCAGCTGGCTTTGGCCAAGGAGCTGAACAAGCCTGTTTCCATTCATGACCGCGAGGCTCACGGCAATTTGCTGCAAATACTGCGCGAGCGCGACTGGCAAGGGATCGGCGGTATTTTGCATTGCTTCTCCGGTAGCTACGAAATGGCTAGGGAATGTATCAATTTGGGCTTTTATGTTTCTTTCGGCGGCCCCCTGACCTTTAAAAACGCTGTCAATTTACAGGATCTGGCCGCTAAAGTACCGCTTGAGCGCATTTTGGTTGAAACGGATTGCCCCTATCTTTCGCCTCACCCCCTGCGCGGCAAGGTCAATGAACCCGCTAATGTGGTGTATGTAGCACAAAAACTGGCGGAATTGCGGCAATGCTCATACGAGGAGATTTGCCGCATTACCACTGAAAACACCCGCCGCTTGTTGTTTAACAGCCGCTAAGTCTAAAAATGGGGAAGCTTGTAGCAACAGTTGTAAAATTCTGTCTATTAAGAATATTTATTATTTTTAATAAGTCCTGTTAAAGTTATGAATATTTGACAAAATTTGTTATCTGGTATAAAATGACCTCTGATTTAAATTGCACTGAAATTTTTAAAGTTTTTTAGGAGGTTTTATATGCCAAAAGCAACCGTAACAGAAAAACGGCTGCCCCAAAAGATTTTGCGTTTTACGATTTGTTTTTTAATGGTTTTGATTTTTGTTTTTGGAGTAATAACTTATGACGGGCAAAATAAAATAGTGGTTGGCGCGGCTGATTCTCCTCAATTTGCCGGTTTGCCAAGCAATAATCTTTATAGCGCTAAGGCTTTTATTACTCCGCAACAATTTTTGGCCCGTGTCAGCGTTATACTGACAAATAAAAATTCACAGACGGAGCAAGGGCAGGTAACGGCTAAAATTGTTGAGGTTTGCCGCGAGGTTGAGCCGCCGGTAGAACGGCGTGAGGATGCCTCGGTGCCGCCGGACATCGGTAAGGTTTTATCAGAAGGCGCCAGTGGTGTGGCAGTGGATTCGGTTTATATCCGTTATCTTAACGGAGAGGAAGTTGCCCGCCAGGTTATAAGTACCGGCTACAAAAGTCAGCCGCAAACGCGGATAGTGGCTCACCATAATCTTGATGATGCCGATGATGATGTAGAGCTGGCCTATACGGATATAATGAACTTTAAGGCTTATGCCTATACCACAGGCGGCTCGGTCGGTACCAAAACCGCTTCGGGTAAGCGCGCCGCCGTCGGCCTGGTTGCTGTCGATCCCAGCGTTATTCCCTTTGGTACAAAAATGTATGTCGAGGGTTACGGCTTTTGCGAGGCCGCAGATAAGGGCGGCAGTATTAAGGGTAAGATCATTGATCTTTATATGCCAACTAAGCATGATTGCCTGAGCTGGGGCGTAAGAAATGTCAAGGTCTATTTTTTAAATTAAGTAAAGATGGTTAGCTTCCGGGGCGGGCAGAAATGCCCGCCCCGGGCTTTTGAACAAAGGAGCAAAAATTTAATGGATGAAAAACAAATCGGCTCCATAAGTGTTACCCGCAGCCTGCTGGCCGCCAAAAAAATGACTCCCAATAAAAAGCTGGGGCAGAATTTTTTGGTGGACGGTGAGGTTTTACAAAAAATTGCCGCTGCCGTCAATCCGCAAAAAGGTGAACTGATCATCGAGATCGGGGCGGGTTTGGGCGCACTTTCTCAGGTTTTGGCGCAAAGCGGGGCGCCGCTCCTGCTTTTGGAAATTGATGCAGGTGCGGCGGCCCATTTGAGCGAATATTTTAAAGACAAGCCTAATGTTAAGGTAGTATGCGCCGATGCGCTGAGCTTTGATTTTGCCGCCGCGCAAGCTGCTTATGCTTATACAGCCTGCAAGCTGGTGTCTAACTTGCCATATCACTTAACAAGCCAGCTTACTGAAAGGTTATTGCGTGTTGCGGATTGGTCACAGCTTGTTTTGATGATGCAAAAGGAGGCGGCCGAACGCTTGCTGGCACAGCCCGATCAAAGAGGCTATGGGCCGCTGTCTTTGGAGATTGCTTACCGCGGCGAGGCGGAGCTTTTGTTTAAGGTGGCAAGCGGCAGTTTTTATCCGCCGCCGGCCGTAACTTCGGCGGTAATTAGAATAAGCAAGCGGGCTTATCCTCTTAAGATAGCCGACGAAAAACTGCTCTTTAGTTTGATAAAAGCGGCCTTTGCCTTAAAGCGCAAAACCTTATTTAATTCTTTGTCCGCCAATTTTAAGATGGATAAAAAGCAACTGCAGGCGGCTTTGCAGCAAGCCGGCCTTGACGGTCGGCGGCGGGCGGAAAACCTGGCTTTGCCCGAGTATATTGCTTTAAGCGAGGCAGTTTTGGCTGGGCAACAACAGTAAAACGGAGGGACAGTTAATGAATGATTTGCTGACGAGCGGACTTTTATCGGTAATAATTATTTTATTGGTTGTTTGTATTGTGCTGGTAAGTAAAAACAAACCGCAAAACGGTGAAGAGGCGCAAAAACGCTTATCGGAGTTTTTGCTGGGTGAAATGAACCGTTTATCGCAGGAAAACAGCCGTTCCGAGGCCAGGCTGCGGGAGGAAATTGCTTCCTTGCGCCGTGATTTGCAAGCACAAAGCGCGGATAATAACGATAAGCTGCTGCGGCAGGTGATGCTACTTTCTGAAAGCAACGAAAAGCGCCTGCAAGATGTACGCAATGTCGTTGATAATAATTTGCAAAAGATGACCGACAATAACGATAAAAAACTCGACGAAATGCGACAGGTTGTCGATGAAAAGCTGCAAAAAACCTTAGAAACCCGTTTGGGAGAATCCTTTAAGCAAGTCAGCACCCGTTTAGAGCAGGTGCATCAGGGCTTGGGAGAGATGCATACCTTAGCTACCGATGTCGGCGATTTAAAGAAGGTTTTAGCTAATGTAAAAACTCGCGGTACTTGGGGCGAGGTGCAGCTGGGCGCGCTTTTAGAGCAGATTTTAGCTCCTTCGCAGTATGTAACGAATTATGCTGTCAACCCTGACCAGCCCGCAAACCGTGTGGAGTACGCCGTGCGTTTGCCCGGGCGGGATAAGGATCAGCCCGTTTATTTGCCGATCGATGCCAAATTCCCTTTAGAGGATTATCAGCTCTTGCTGAAAGCGCAGGATGAGGGCAATTTAGAGCAAATCGCCCTCTCAGGCAAGGCTTTGGAAAACCGCATTAAGCTCTTTGCCAAAGATGTTCAAAGCAAATACTTACAGCCGCCCTATACGACCGATTTTGCCTTGATTTTTTTGCCCTTGGAAGGGCTTTATTCGGAAATCCTCCGCCGCGAGGGTTTGGCCGATTTGCTGCAACGCGATTATCGCGTTACCATAGTAGGGCCGACGACTATCGCCGCCCTGCTTAACAGTCTGCAAATGGGCTTTCGCACCTTGGCTATCGAGCAGAAGGCTGACGAGGCCTGGAAAACACTCTCTACTATTCGCACAGGTTTTAGCGAATTTGAGAAGCTTTTGGAGAAAACGCAAAAGAAGCTGCAAGAGGCTTCTAACAGTATAGATACGGCCGCGCGCAAAACCCGCGTGATCGACCGTCGCTTAAAAAAGGTCAGCAGCCTGGAAGACAAAGATGAGGTTTTATTGAGCGAGTTAGCCGCAAGTGAAGATTTTGTGGCCGATGAGTGATTTGCCAAGTTTATGCAGGAAAAAACTAAAAGTTTGCCGAAAGTTATAAGTTATTAAGATAAAAGGAATTTTTGGGAGGCAAACATTTTAATGCTGATACAAGCCGTAAATGTAACAAAGGTCTATAAAAACGGTCTGACCGCTTTAAACGACATAAACCTTTGTATTGATTCCGGTGAGTTTGTCTTTTTAACAGGGCAAAGCGGTGCCGGTAAAAGTACCTTAATCCGCTTGATGTTTAGGGAGGATCAACCGACTTCCGGTAAAATTTTAATTGCAGGCCGCAGTATATCCCGCTTGTCAGAAAGGGAAACTGTGGCCTTGCGCCGTAACAGCGGCGTTGTTTTTCAGGATTTTCGCCTGTTGGAAAAAAATTCCGTATTTGATAATGTGGCAATCACTTTAAAGGCAACAGAGGTACCTAAGGAGCAAATAAAGCTGCGGGTGCCCGAGGTATTGGAGCAGGTGGGTTTAGTGGGCAGAGAAAAAGAACCTGTGATAAACCTCTCGGGCGGTGAGAGGCAGCGTGTGGCTGTGGCTCGGGCTATCGCCAATAAGCCGATGATTTTGTATGCCGATGAGCCGACGGGCGATTTGGATCCGCAAACCTCAATGGAGCTGATGAAGCTTTTTGTTGAGATCAATAATCAGCAAACAACTGTGATTATGGCCACTCACGACAGAGAAATCGTCAACCACTTTAACAAGCGCGTGGTGACCCTGGCCTCCGGTCGCATTGTCAGTGACAGAAGGGGGGGCTTTAGATTATGAACAGACACGGATTCAGTTATGTCGTGCCGCAAGCCTTCTCCTCTTTGCGCATTAACGGCTGGATGACCTTTGCCGCTATTGCCACAATCGCCATTTCACTTTTTTTGTGCTTGCTTTTTTGGCTAATGGTTATCAATATCGATGCCAATGCCGAGCAGCTGGAGTCTAATGTCGAAATAATCGGTTATATTGCCGATGAAATCCCGCAGGAGCAGTATAACGCTATTCAAAGTAAAATAGCCGCCTTGTCGGGTGTTTCTTCTCTTACATATATCAGCCGTGAGGAAGGCTTGCAGCGAATCGCCCCCCGTTTTGGTACGGTAGAGCAGCTTTTGGATTCTATGGGCGGGGTCAATCCCCTGCCTAACAGTTTTTCGGTCAAGGCGCAAAGCCCCGAGGCAGTTAGCGGCATTGCCGGGCAAATGGCTGCTTTAGAAGGTATCTCTGAGGTTCGTTACGGCGAAAGCGAGGTCGAAAAACTTTTTGCCTTTACTTCGGCATTGCGCTTTGCCGGTATTGTGATTATGGCTTTGCTGGCTGTGGCGGCCGTCTTTTTGGTAGCTATGACCACCAGAATTTCCGTTTATGCCCGCAAGCAGGAAATTATGGTTATGAAATGGGTCGGCGCCACTAATTGGTTTATCCGTTGCCCCTTCCTTTTAGAAGGTATTGTTTTGGGCTTGGTCGGTTCGCTTTTAGCGGTTGGAGCTGCGTTTTTTGTCTATTATAAGGCCAGTGCTTATGTTGCCTGCTCTTTGTCCTTTATTGTCATGCTTCCCGCCTCGGCGCTTTGGCTGACAGTGAGCTTAATTGCCGTGGGTGTCGGCGTTTTAATGGGGGCTATCGGCAGTATTGTATCTTTAGCGAGGTTTTTAAATGTATAAATACAATAAAAAATTAAATAATAAAATAGCCTATATCGGAGCAATTATTTTAATATTTGCGTTGGTAGCGGCCTTTTGTTTTGCTCCCTCTATCGGCGGGGCAACCACTACCGATCCTTTGGCCGAATATGAAAGGCAAAAGGCCGAGCTGGAGCAAAAGCTGGCTGAGCAGCAAAAAGTCATCAAGGATCAACGCACTGAGCGCAACGGGCTGGAATCCGATGTTGCGGCCATTGATGCCAAAATCAACCGTTTAGAGCTTGATGCTCAGGCTGCCGATATACAAATTGAGGTGGCAGAAAATCAGCTTAAGAATATTCAGAAGGAGCTGGCCTCAACCAAGGCGCGTTTGGACAAGCAGGTGGCTTATCTGCAAGGACGCGTAGAAAATGTTTATGTTCAGGGCGACATCAGCTTTTGGAGTGTGCTGCTGGATTGTGAGAGCTTCAGCGATTTTTTGCTGACCGTTGATTTTCTTGATGCGATTGTCGCTCAGGATATTACGATTGTCGATAAGGTTTGCGCCTATAAAAAAGAAATTGAGGCAAAAGAAGCCCTGCAAGCACAGAGGCTTACTGATTTAGAGGTCTTAAAGCAAAGTAAGGTCGATGCGATTGCCGCTCTTGGCCCTCTGCAAGAAGAAAAAAGCGCGGCTGTGGCGGCAATCAATAAGGAATTATGGGCTACGGCCGCCTATATTGATGCCTTGGAACAGGCCTCTAAAGACATTACAGAAGAAATTCGCGCTTTAAAGGCCTCCACCTCGGGCGATAGCAGCTTTGACGGAATTTTTACCTGGCCTTTGCCCGGTTACACCTATATTACCTCTAATTACGGATACCGCACGCATCCTGTGACGGGGGTTAAAAAGTCATTTCATACGGGTATTGATATTCGCGCCCCCAAGGGTACAAAAATCGTGGCCGCCGAGGACGGTACGGTGATTAAGGCCGGGTGGAACAATGTCTATGGTAATATGGTTATGATTGATCATAACGGCGGCGTAGTCACTCTTTACGGACATTTGTCGCGGATGAGTGTTGCTAAAGGAAAAACGATATTGCGCGGCGAAAAAGTAGGCGAGGTCGGTACAACCGGCTTGTCAACGGGCAATCACCTGCATTTTGAGGTTCGCGTTGACGGCAAGCATACCTCCCCGTGGAATTATCTCAATAAATAGGAGTATTTATGAGAAATAAATGTACTGTATTTTTGCTGGCGCTGGTTCTTATCTGCAGCGGCGTTCTGGTTGTTTCGGCGCAAGGCACTTATAATGCCGCTGCCTTCGGTGCGGAATTAGACGCGGCGGCGCAAGCTTACGGTGATGAAAACTTTGATTATTACGCCTACTATTTTACGCCTCAGGAGTATAAACTGCTCTACGATAATATTCAGGGCAGCTTTGGCGGCATCGGTATTTATATGCGTACGGATTATGAGTTGGGCTATTGCCTGGTGGTCGGAGTTATTGAGGGTACTCCCGCCGAAGCCGCGGGACTGGCTTACGGCGATTTGATTGTTTCGATCAACGGCGAGGATGTTCACGATAAGGATTCTGATTATGTGGTGGCCCTGGTCCGCGGAGAAAAGGGCACGACGGTGAACCTGGGTATTCGCCACGCTAACGGCAACGAGGAAGAGCTGACACTTAAGCGGGCGGAAATACCCATCAACAGCGTTTACGACAGCTGGCTGGACGAACAAAAGGGCATTGCCTATATTGCCGTAACCGCTTTCAATCAAGAAACCTTTAAAGAGTTTTCTCAAGCCTTTAACGATATGGCCTCCGAACGATATATAAAATGCCTGATTTTGGATTTGCGCAATAACGGCGGCGGCTCGCTTGATGCGGGTATTGCTTTATGCTCGGCTTTTATTGAATCCGGTAAACCTGTAATAAAAATGCAAACAAAAACGAATTCCTTTGATTATACTTCCGGTGGCGGCGGTACGAATGTGCCGCTGGTTTGCCTGCAAAACGGTAATACGGCCAGCGCCTCCGAGATTTTTTTGTCCTGTATCAAGGATTATAAGCGTGCTGTGATCGTCGGTGAGCAGAGCTTCGGTAAGGGTATTGCTCAGTCGATCGAGTTATTAAACTCCGGATACGGTTTGCGTTACACCTATGCCTCTTATTTGTCGCCTTTGGGTAATGAGGTGCATAAAATCGGTATTGAGCCTGATATTTTGGTTAAGGCTGAAGAGGGTTTTTATGCCGATAGTCTAAATCCCGATCCTGATAACGACATTCAATTGCTGACGGCTTATAATGAAGCCTTAAAGCTGGCAAAATAAAAAGAGCCGTCAGGCTCTTTTTTATTTACTGTTTTCTTTTAAAACCGTCATTGGCCCTTTATGAAGTATTTCTAAAAAAAACTCCAGCAGCTCTTGTGAGCTAAACTCAATTTTTCCTACCAACCACTCGCGAATGATGCTGATATGGGCATAAGCGATGTATTCCAGCGCATATTGGCATTTTTTATTGTCGGCTGGTAGGTTCATTGTTTGAGTAATAAAGTTTTTGGCCAGATCTATAAGCTTTTTTGTAAAAGCAGGATCACCGTTGTCACTGAGCATTACTCCCAAACGGCGGCGGTTTTGTTCAAGATATTGCAGTCGGTTAGCAAAATTCTGTATTGAGTCGCCTGTAATTAGAGAGTGTATCAGTGGTAAAGCGTTGTTTTTAAAAAAAGTGATCAGATTTTCTTCAATTTGTTCGCGCAGGTCGTAAATATCCTGATAATATAAATAAAAGGTGCCTCTGTTATAACCTGCCAGCTCGCTGAGCTCTTGAATCCGTATTTGGTCAATCGGTTTTTGTTCACAGAGGCTTATTAAGGCTTCTTGAAGAAAATATTTGGTCTGAGAGGCTTTGCTTGAGGGTTTATAAGGCAAAATAATAATCTCCTTTAACAGATATTGTAAATTTGTCTATTTTATTAATCTTGAATAAATGGTATAATTTATTCAACAGGCTGTTGAGTTTTAGTATAAACTATTGCTATAAAAAAAGCAAGGGGGTGCCTGTTATGGCCGCAAATTGCCTTGAGCTGCACGGTGTGGATATGTTTTTCGGTAAAAAACAGGTGCTCAAGAATATTAATTTAAGCGTTCCTATTGGTGGTATTTATGGATTATTAGGTCCGTCGGGCTGCGGAAAAACAACAACCGTTAAAATTATTGCCGGTATTTTAGAGGCTACCGCGGGCGAGGTAAAGCTTTTGGGCAAGCAAATGCCCAGCTTAGAGCTGATGGCGCAGATTGGCTACGAGTCCCAGTCCGATGCTTTATATAGCTCTTTAAGCGGAGAGGAAAATTTAGAGTTTTTTGCCGCCCTCTACGGCTTGGCAGGTCAAGCGGCTCAAGAAAGAATTAAGCAGCTTTTGGCTTTGGTTAATTTAACTGATGAAAAAAACAAGCCTGTGGCCTTTTATTCGGGCGGAATGAAAAGGCGGCTGTCTTTGGCTGCCGCCTTGCTGCACTCTCCGTCGGTTTTGATTTTGGACGAACCGACCGTCGGCATCGATCCGGTTTTGCGCAAGCAGATTTGGGACGAGCTTTATGCTTTGGCTGCTCAAGGTACGACTGTGCTGGTGACTACCCATGTGATGGACGAGGCCGCCCGCTGCCATCATTTGGCAATGCTGCGTGAAGGACGGCTTTTAGCGGTCGGTACACCCTTAGAAATTATTGAGCAAAGCGGCGCCAAAACTTTAGAAGAGGCCTTTTTGTTATTCAGCAGCAAGGAGGAGGCGGCTAATGAGAGTTAAAGCCTTGGTGCTGCGCATTTTACGGCAAATGCGGCGTGACAGGCGCACGCTGGCTTTAATGCTGGTAGCTCCGCTGATTTTGCTGACATTGATTTATTTACTGCTTAATGGGGCATCCGAGCCTCTTAAGGTAGCGGTAATCAGCGCGCCCGAAAGTTATTTGCGCGCCTTAGAGCAGTTTGATGTGCAGGCAACTCGTACGGACGAAGGCGAGGCTGAGCGTTTGTTGGCGAAGCGTGAGGTAACGGCCGCTGTCAGCTGGCAAAGCGGCAAGCTGAAGGTGCTTATCGACGGTAGCGATGCGGCTCGCGCCTCTAAATTGCTGGCACATTTAGAAGCTGCCAAAGCGCAGGCGGCAGCTAATCGGCCTGATTTGCGTAGCGATATTGATTATATCTACGGTTATGAGGATATGTCACAGTTTGATAATTTTGGAGCGGCTTTTATTGGTATTTTGATTTTCTTTTTTGTCTTTTTGGTGGCGGGTATCGCCTTTTTACAGGAGCGAACGACAGGCACCTTGGAAAAGCTGCTTTCCGCGCCGATTAAACGCGGCGAAATTGTGTTGGGCTATATGCTGGGCTACGGTCTGATAACAGTGGTACAGACCATAATCGTTTCGCTGTTTGTGATCTATGTTTTGGATATAATGCTGGTCGGCTCTTTGCTGTTGGTTTTAGCGGTGACTTTTTTAACGGCACTTTGCGCCTTAACTTTGGGCATTTTGCTCTCTACGGTAGCCAACAGTGAATTTCAGATGATGCAGTTTATCCCGCTGGTAATTGTGCCGCAAATCTTTTTATGCGGACTTTTTGATTTAAGCGGCGTTTGGAACGCGATCGGTCATTTTGTGCCCTTGTATTATTCTGCCGAAGCTCTGCGTGAGGTTATGCTGCGCGGCGGCGGTTTGATGGATATCGGCCTTGATTTACTGGTTTTAACCTTATTTTGTTT
>JAQVWQ010000039.1 GCA_028709615.1 Clostridia bacterium
TAGACGATTTTATCGCCCTTTGTACTGTTGCGAAAATAGGTTGCCGCCAAATGCTCAATAGCATGACCAATACCGGTAGATAAGACGGGTTCGCGGTTGGGCGCGGTAAAACGCAAATCGTAAGTTAAAACTCCTTTATCACTGCGCGAAAGATAAAGCCCCGGCAGCAGCGTTAAATGGTCAATTTGAAAGCTGGCAATCAAATTGTTTTTATTCATCTTCGCCCTCTCCAAAGACATCTTCAATTTCATCGCTTTCAACCTCGGTTTTTTCCTGCTTTGACTGCAACTCAGGCAAATCGTCCTCTTTGTCTTCGTGAGAAACAACCTTGGCCATATCAACCACGGCATCGCCATCATCAAGCTTAATAATTCTCACTCCTTGAGCGTAACGGCCCTGCTCGGAAATATCACTGGCAGGAACGCGAATGACAACGCCCTCGCGGGAGATAATCATTATCTCGTCACCCGCGCGCACAACCAAAATCGCCACCAAATCACCCGTTTTTTCGTTGCAGCGCATAGCATATACACCCTTGCCGCCGCGATTGGTTTTACGAAAATGCGCAACTGGCGTGCGTTTGCCATAACCGTTTTCGCTGATGACCAGCAGCTCATCCAAGCAGCTCAGTGCATCAAGGCTGACCACAAAATCATTATCGGCCAGCGAAATGCCGCGTACTCCGCGAGCCATTCTGCCCATCGGACGGACTATGGCCTCATCAAAACGAATAGCCGCGCCCTTAGCAGTAGAAATCACAATATCATCATCGCCGCTTGTCAGCTTAACTCCGATTAAAGAATCGCCCTCATCAAGAGAAATAGCAATAATTCCCGCCTGGCGGTGCGAATAATAATCGGCCAGCACACAGCGTTTGACGGTGCCGAATTTTGTACACATAAACAAATATTTATCATCGGTAAAATCCTTAACGGTGATTACGGCCGTAATCTTTTCGCCGCTGTTGAGCGAAAGCAAATTAACAATTGCCGTACCCTTGGCCTGGCGGCCCGCTTCGGGGATTTCGTGAACCTTTAAACGCTGAAGCCTGCCCGTATCGGTAAAGACCAGCAAATAATGGTGGGTTGTAGCAATAAAGATCTGTTCGACAAAATCCTCCTGCTTGGTTGTCATACCGTTCACGCCGCGCCCGCCGCGTCTTTGCTGACGATAGGTATTAGTGTTCAGGCGTTTGATATAGCCGTTTTTGGTAATGGTAATAACCATATCCTCCTCGGCAATCAAGTCCTCCACAGAAAGGTCGCTGTCGTCGCGGGTAATAACAGTGCGGCGTTCATCGGCATACTTTTGACCGAGCTTTGTCAGTTCATCTTTAATAATTTGCAGCACCAAACGGTCATTTTGCAATACTTCCGTTAAATAGGCTATGGTTTTGATTAGCTCGCGATATTCTTCATCGAGCTTTTCGCGCTCCATACCCTGCAGGGCACGCAAACGCATTTCTAAAATGGCCTGCGCCTGCCGCTCGGACAGGTTAAAGCGCTCCATTAATTTTTCTTTTGCATCGCTGTGAGAAGCCCGAATGGTAGCGATAACCTCATCAATAAAATCAAGGGCGATTTTTAAGCCTTCAACTATATGCGCCCGATCCTGAGCTTTGGCCAGCTCAAAACGGCTGCGGCGCACAATAACCTCGCGCTGATGGCGCAAGTACTGCTCCAATACCTCTTTAATATTTAAAATGCGCGGTACGCCATCTACCAAGGCCAGCATAATTACGCCAAAGGTGGCTTGCATTTGGGTAAATTTATAAAGCTGATTTAATATCACATTGGCATTGGCCTCCTTTTTCAGCTCAATGACAATACGCATACCTTCCTTGTCGCTTTCATCGCGCAGGTCGCTGATACCTTCCAAACGCTTTTCGTGAACAAGGTCGGCAATTTTTTCAATCAAAGAAGCCTTGTTGACCTGATAAGGCAGCTCGGTAACCAAAATACGCTGCTTGCCGCTGCTCATAACCTCAATATTGGCGCGGGCGCGCATACGCACCGAGCCGCGCCCCGTATGATAAGCCGAATGAATGCCATCTTTGCCCAAAATAATACCCGCGGTGGGAAAATCAGGGCCGATAATGTGAGTCATCAGCTCATCTATCGAAATATCGGGGTTTTCGATCAAAGCGATCGTGCCGTCAATAACCTCGCCCAAATTATGAGGCGGGATATTTGTCGCCATACCGACGGCAATACCGGAGGATCCGTTAACCAGCAAAGAAGGGAATTTTGCCGGCAGCACAACGGGTTCTTTTTCGCTGCCGTCATAGTTATCTGTAAAATCGACCGTATCTTTGTTGATATCGGACATCATTTCCATAGCCAGGGGTTTTAAACGCACCTCGGTATAACGCATGGCGGCCGCTCCGTCACCGTCCACCGAACCAAAGTTACCCTGGCCGTCGATCATCTGATAGCGCATTGAAAAATCCTGCGCCATACGGACAATCGATTCATAAACGGCACTGTCGCCATGGGGGTGATATTTACCCAAAACATCACCGACGACGCGCGCCGATTTTTTATGGGGTTTGTCGGATGTAATGCCCTGCTCAAACATTGAGTATAAAATACGGCGGTGAACCGGCTTCAGGCCGTCCCGCACATCGGGAAGGGCGCGGCCGACGATTACGCTCATTGCGTAATCAATATAGGATTCCCGCATTTCTTTATCAATATTGCGGTCTAAAATCTTTCCGTGAGTAAACTCTTCCATCTGCCGGCCTCCTTATATATCCAAATTTTTAACATACTGGGCATTGGTGTTGATAAATTCGCGGCGCGGCTCAACCTTGTCGCCCATCAAAATTGTAAAGGTTTCATCGGTAAAAACATCATCATCTAAGGATACCCGCAGCAAGGTACGGTTTTCGGGATTCATTGTTGTTTCCCAAAGCTGGTCGGCGTTCATTTCGCCCAGGCCTTTATAACGCTGCACGGAATATTTATCCTTACCGTTCTGCTGTAAAAAGTTTTCTAAATCGTTTTCATTGTAAAAATATTTTACCTCTTTGCCCTTTTTGGCCTTAGCCGCAAAAAGCGGCGGCTGGGCAATATAAACAAATCCGGCCTCGACCAAGGGGTACATATAGCGGTAAAAAAAGGTCAGCAGCAGCGTTCTGATGTGCGCACCGTCAACATCGGCATCCGTCATAATTATCAGCTTGTGATAACGCGCCTTTTCGATATCAAATTCCGCGGAAACACCCGAGCCCATGGCTGTAATCAAGGCACGGATTTCCTCATTGGCCAAAATCTTATCCAAACGCGCCTTTTCAACATTTAAAATTTTTCCGCGCAAGGGTAAAATAGCCTGGGTACGGCGGTCACGCCCTTGTTTGGCCGAGCCGCCTGCCGAATCGCCCTCAACAATAAACAGCTCGCTCATGGCGGGATCCTTCATCGAGCAATCGGCCAGCTTGCCGGGCAAAGAGGTTCTTTCCAGCGCGCTTTGCTTGCGGGAGATTTCTCTGGCTTTGCGCGCCGCCTCGCGGGCGCGGGCAGCCTGTACCGTTTTTTCGATAATCTTTCTGGTTTGCGCAGGGTTTTCTTCCAAATAATCTCCCATGCCCTCGCCAACCAAACGGTCAACAATGCCCTTAACCTCGGTATTACCCAGCTTGGTTTTAGTTTGTCCTTCAAATTGCGGCTCTTCTACCTTAACAGAAATAATTGCCGTAATGCCCTCGCGGATATCCTCGCCCGATAAATTGGCGTTGCCGTCTTTTAAAACATTTAAACGCCGTGCATAATCGTTGACGATGCGGGTCAAGGCCGCTTTAAAGCCAACCTCGTGCGTACCGCCTTCCTGCGTATTGATGTTATTAACATAAGAATGAAGATTTTCAACATAGGCGCCGGTATATTGTATGGCCACCTCAGCCTGCACTATCCGCCCCCTATCATCAGCCTTTTGGCTGGCAAAATAAACCACCGGGTGAATAGGGTCTTTATTTTTGTTTAAATATTTTACAAAGTCTGTCAGACCGCCGGCATATTTAAAAACCTCGGTACTGCCGTAGCGTTCGTCGCTAAGCGTAATTTTAATATTCTTGTTTAAAAAGGCCAGCTCGCGCATACGAACAGCCAATGTTTCCTTAGAGTATTCGGTTTCTTCAAATATCCCTTTATCCGGTACAAAGGAAATAGTTGTGCCCGTACGATCAGAAAGGCCGATCTGGCGCAAGGGATAGAGGGGCTTACCTTTGGAATACTCCTGCTGAAACAAAAACCCGTCGCGCTCCACACGCACCTCCAGCCATTCGGAAAGGGCGTTGACCACGCTCATACCGACGCCGTGCAGGCCGCCTGACACCTTATAGCTGCCGCCGCCGAACTTGCCGCCGGCATGGAGCATAGTCAAAGCCACCTCGACCGCGGGCAGGCCGGTTTTTTCTTGAATACCAACGGGGATGCCGCGGCCGTTATCGCTGACGCAGATACTGTTATCCTCTTTGATAGCCACATTAATTTCCGTACAAAAACCGGCCAAAGCCTCATCAATGGAATTATCGACAATTTCATAAACCAAATGATGCAGACCACGCGGGCCGGTTGAACCGATATACATACCTGGGCGCTTTCTCACACCCTCCAAACCTTCCAAGACCTGAATTTGGTCAGCTCCGTAATTACTGTTATGATTTGCTGACAAGGTCATAAATTCCCTCCGTTCTCTGGGGTTATAATTAAGTGTATCTAATTTATTATACCACAATATATAGTTTTAGTAAAGGTTTTCTTTCTTATAAGTATATAATTCACAAATTTTTTACATATCGTGGTTTTCTCTTTTACTTCTACAATCTTTGACAAAGAGGATTTTGCCATATATAAGAGAATTATTGAAGAATAGTTTTTTATTGAAAGGAGTAAATAAGTCCATGACGACTGTTTTAAGCGGCAAAGAAGCCGCCGCCACCCTCAAAGAACAAAACGCACAGGCCGCGTCACAATTAAAAGCGCGGGGTATATATCCGCGTTTAGAGATGATCCGTGTCGGTGATAATCCCGACGATCTGTATTATCAGCAAAGCTTAGAGCGCCTCTGCGAAAAATGCGGTATCGAAAGCGTTGTCACACCCGTCAGCGCCGAGGCCGCTCAAGATGAGCTGGAAAAAGCAATATCTGCCGCCTCCAACAACCCTGCCGTTCACGGTATTTTGCTTTTTTGCCCTCTGCCCAAAAAATTCGACGAAAAAGCTGCCCGCGCCCTAATTGCCCCCCGCAAGGATTTGGATTGCCTGACAGAATTAGGCGCCGCGCGAGCCTTTGCCGGTATCGAACAGGCCTCTCCCTGCACGCCTGCGGCCGTAATGGAGCTTTTGCGTTATTATAAAATACCCCTGCAAGGCAAAAAAGCCGTCGTTTTAGGTCGCTCCTTAGTAGTGGGTAAACCCTTGGCCATGCTGCTTTTGGGCGCTAATGCCACAGTAACTATTTGCCATTCCAAGACCGAAAATCTGGCCGCGGTTTGCCGCGAGGCCGATGTTTTATTGGTAGCAATCGGCAAAGCTAAATTTGTCAATGCCGATTTTGTTCATCCCCAACAGATCGTTGTTGATGTCGGCATCAACGACGACCCCGATAACCCCGGCAAAATCTGCGGCGATGTCGATTTTGCCTCCGTTGACGGAAAATGCGCCGCCATCAGCCCCGTACCGGGCGGAGTCGGCTCCTTAACCAGCGCAATTTTGTGCCGCAATCTATTAAGGGCGGCCGAAAATGACTAAAGCTCTGCAAATTACTGTTTTGCCAACACGGCCTTTACTTGCTTACGATTTACAAATAACCGATAACAACGCAACCTTAGCAGCCTATCTGCAAGAACTTGACGAGTTTATGGCAAAGACCCTCGCCCCCTGCGACGGCTGTCATCTTTGCTGCCACGAGCGGGCACCTTTAACCTCTCTTGATATTTCCGCCCTGGCCGCTCTGCTGCCGCAAACGCCTTTTCCCGCTACGGCGGTCGTAACCGCTTTCGGCCAAATCGCCCTGCTTGCCGACGGGGCCTGTGATATTTTTCTGCGCCGCCCCGATAATAACTGTATTTTTTTGGATTTACGCGGCTTTTGCCGCGAGCACCGATTAAGACCGCTGGTTTGCCGCAGCCATTTTTGCCTGGCAAAAAGCAAACGCGCCGAGGCGCTGCGCCAAGCTATCATCAATCAGGGCTTAGATGAGCTGATCCGCCTGTTGCTGTCTGAAGAAAAGCAAGGCGCACAAAAAATCTTACCGCCTGCGGTCTGCGCCGGGGATTATCCGCCCAACGCCTTGACGAACAAAAAAACGCCGCAAGAGATCAAATTACAAAACCTCTGCGACGATCAATTATGGCAAGAGCTGCAACAAGCCGTCCTGTGACGGCCTTAGGCCATAAACAAAAAACTGCTTACTGCGTAATAATTAGCAAGGGCAAGCCCTTATGTACTTTTTTGTACATATCGGGCCTGCCCTTTTGCCTTTTACCTGTCCTCAGCCATTTTTCTTTAGTCTGTCAGCGTGCAAGCCTTTGTCCAAGCACTGCCACAAATGCTTTTCAGCCGGACTGCTTTTAAGCTTATACAATAAACCATAATATATAAGCTCGTTTTTATATTACACCACAGATAAATGCTGCGTATATATCTCTTTAACAGCGTACAGATAGGCGGCAGCGGCAACCTCCTTGCCCAAGGGCAGCAAAAACCGCTGAATGGCAATCGGTTCGGTTTCTCCCGTTGCCACAGAACGCAAAACATCCTCCAGTAAAACAACAATCGAACCCCGGCCCAAGGTCTTGAAGGCTTCTCCCAGCATAGATAATTTTTCTTTAATTCCCATGGACCCCAGCTTATCAAGTAAAGAACGATCCGTTTCCGCTTTTTGTATCAGCTCTCTGTTATAGTTGTCAAGCGAATAAACAGGCAATATATCAAGGTCAAAGGCTGTTCCTGCCAAATAAGCAATTAAATAAAAGTTTTCTTGTTGGTTTTTTTTATCTTTTAATTCGTTATGACCGAGAATATCCAAAAACAGAGAAGATATTTTTTCAAGAGCCGTACCGTCTTTTTTAGAAAACAGCTCAAAGGCGGCCTGCAGCGCGGGCAGCAAATCCTTTTGTGCAGCACTATATTCACCCTTGGCAAAGGTAAAGCCAAAACCCTCCAGCTTACCGTAAGACTTCATCGTATCGTTATAACCCAAAATAATATTCCGCTGAGCAAAACGGGGAGCAAAGGCAGTTACCGCACCCAAATCGAAACGCGGCTTTATATAGCGCACAGGTATCTTTTTATATTCACTGTCAATTTTTCGTACCAACCCGGGGGCCTTTAATTCAACTGCAATGACCTCTGTCGCGCCTAATTCGCAGGCTAAATTGATCGGTAAATTATCATAATAACCGCCGTCTATATAACTGACCTCGCCGATTTTATGAGGCACAAAGGCCGGGAAAAAAGCCGCCGAAGACAACAAATAATCACAAAGCAAATCTTTTTGCATATCCGATTTTTTAATCATTACCGGTTTCAGATCCTGGGCGTTGACAGTCACCAAACCAAAATCAATCTTTGATGCAAAAAAGCGTTCTTCATCAACATACTCCCGCAAAAGCTCCTCCAAGCCTTTAACGGTTACGCCCTTATTAATAACGACCTCCTTTGTTAAAGCTCTGGCAAATTCAATTTTTCCTTTGGGAGAAAAAATATCGACATCAGGCAAATCAGCATCTAAAATTTGCTTGGTCGTTAGCCTTTCCCATAGCTCCTCCGCCGCTTCATAGTTATCAAGCAGCATCATTGCACCGTTTAATGAACCGACGGATGTACCCGTAACAATTTGAAAATCAATAGCCAATTCTCGAATAGCCCGCCAAAAGCCGATCTGGTATGACCCCCGCGATCCGCCTCCCGCCAAAACTATTGCTCTTTTCCCCATTCTGTGACTACCTTTCTTTTTCTATTTTCACCGGCAGCTCGACATCCGATAATTTTATTTTATTCACCTTTTGCCGGCCGCTCTTAAATAAGCCCATCACCTCGTAAGTTTCGTTGACCATAACAAAGGCATTGGGATCAACCTCTTTAATTAAGTCTTTGATCGGAGCAAGCTCAAAGCGGCTGATAACACTGGTTAGAATATCCTTTTCTGTTTTAGAATATGCACCCCGGCCTTTGGAAATTGTCACGCCGCGAGGGATAGCGGCAATCATCCGCGCTGCCATTTCATCGCCTTTTTCTGTTATAATAGTTAAAGAGCGCTTGGCGTTCATACCGCTCAAAACCATATTAAACGCATATGCTGTAATATAAAGGCTGACCATTGTGTACATCGCCCGTTCAAAACCAAAGATAACAGCGGCCAAAGAGATAATTACAACATTAAATAACAAAATCATCGTGCCGACGCTCATATCAATTTTTACCCGTAAAATTGAGCTGACAACCTCAAAACCGCCCGAAGAACCATAATAACGGACAATCACTCCGGAAGCAGCGCCGATAATCATTCCGCCGAACATACAAGCCAATAATAAATCATTGGTATAGGCCGGCAGCCATGATGCCGGCATAGTCAAAATCAGGCTTTGCAGGCTCATGGCATAAAGAGTATAAACCGCAAAGCGCAGGTTAAGCTTTTTCCAGGCCCAAAGCAGCAAAGGCACATTAAACAATAAGTTATAAACACCAAAAGGTATTTGCGGGGTAAAGTGGCGAATAATTGCAATAACGCCCCAAATCCCGCCGGAAAGCAGATTATTGGGGTTAATATAGATCATAAAACCCAAACAAGTAACGATTGACGCCAAAGTAATATAAGCAATACATTTGGCATGGTCGCGCCAATCAATTTTTTTCATTTCAATATCTCCTTGCCTGTTTGCTAAGATTATGTTATTATACAAGAAAATCAAGCATTTGAAAAGACCTTTTACAGATATATAATAAAGATTTTACCGGAGAGAAAAATGTTCCCTATCGTTCATCACCTGACTGATAAGACAATCGACAAAACCCTTGGCCAACTGACAATTTTAGGTGGAATTTTCCCCGATTTAGCTGTCGGCGCGGGCCTTGACCGTAACAAAGCACACCAAATGGGGACTCAATTTTATAATTGGTGCAAAAAGGCCGCACCCGAAGGACTGCCCTTGGCCCGCGGCATTATTTGTCACGGCGATAAACCGCGCGGCTTAGACTACTATGCCGACGAGGCCTGGCCCCCCGGAGAACGCGGCTGGTGCTTCCAAATGGGCATTCCCTTTCACCAAAAAGTGGCCTCCAGCACAGGCTTGCCGCAAAACCTGATCTATTGGAAGGCGCACAATTTTATTGAGCTGGGCTGCGAGCTGATCTGCCACCGCCAAAACCCCGGTTTAGCCAAAGAGATTTTAACTGCGGTGAGCGATCGCGCCGCCGTACAAGCAGCCTCGGAGCTGCTGGCTGCCTATACAAGCATCAACAGCGAAATATTTGCTCATTGCTTTAACTGCGTGCCTCACACCTTCGCCTTAGAAGAAGTTACCCCGACCCGCTGCGCCGAAAGGCAGGCCCGCGATTTCACCCGCCGCTTTAATTGTAACAGCAGCGATATTACGGCCATGGCCGATTTAATTGAGCAAATAGCACTGGAAATACCGACTGATTTTAATGATTTTTACATAATAGTAATTAAACAAATGAGCGCCATGCTCAAAGAATTTAATCCTTAAAAAAACAGCCGCAATTTTTAGCTTGCGGCTGAATCATAACATTATACAAATTGTTTTTCATTATCCTAAGTAGCGTGAAGCCAAATAAATTATTGCAACGGCAACCAGCAAAACCGTCAACAAAACGGTTGATATCATATCTTTAGACATCAGCCCCACCCTCCTTATTAACGCTGTTTACAAAAATATATATTGATGTTAAAATAAATTAACAGCCTATCCTCATTTTTTATCTTATATATATATTATATATAATAAACAAGCGCAGTTATATAACCAAATGGCTTTTTTATTTGGCTATATTTTACATAAAGAAATATTTTTAAGCTTTTTTTTGCTTTTTGTTATTTATTTGTTTTTTGCAAGAAAGGAACAACCAAAATGAAACTACGGCTTGATTCCACAGACCTGCAAATAATCAACATTTTACAAAAGGATGCGCGCATAACAACCACAAAGCTGGCCGCACAAATAGCCATGAGCCGACCGGCAACAGCCGAAAGAATGCGCCGTTTGGAAGAAGAAGGCATAATCAAGGGTTATCAGGCTATTGTTGACCCTTTGGCTTTAGGTTTAAATACTCAGGCTTATCTTGTTATAGAAGCAATCAATATTTATAATCGTGCGGAATTTTACGAATATGTTCATTCCCATCCGGAAATCTCCCGCTGCGACTTAATTATTACCGGCGATAAAGAGGCTTTGCTGCATATTTTTTGCCGCAACAACAATCACCTGCTGCAAATTCAAAGCGACTTAAAGAAGCTGACAAAATCAACCTCTTATATAGTTGCTTCTATGCCTATAAAAAACGCTCCGATCACCCCCGTTGATTATGAACAAGCTTTTGACGAGCAGGCTATACAAAATACCTTGAACAATTACACCAAGCCCAAGTAAAAAAACGCTCCTCTATTGAGAAGCGTTTTAGCGTGCAGACAAAGGGCTGCACGCTGGCAGACTTAAGAAAAAAGATTGAGGACAAATAAATAACAAAAGGGCAGGCTCGCCGTGTACATAAAAGTACACAAGAGCTTGCCCTTGCAGTTTTTACGCAGTAATCGGCTTTGTATCTTGAGTCTGAAACGCTCCTTCTATTGAGGAGCGTTTTATTAGTTATAAATCAGGCTTTACCCGCACTGCCAAACAAGCGGATTTTTTCTCTGACAATTTCGGTCATAGCCTCTCTGGCCGGCCCTAAGACCTTGCGGGGATCAATTTCCTTGGGGTTTTTCTCTAAAACGCTGACTACGCCGCCCATAAAGGCCTCGCGAATATTGGTATCGATATTGATTTTGCAAACGCCCAGTTCAACGGCTTGACGAATGGCATCGTCGGGCACGCCGGAAGAACCGTGTAAAACAATCGGCGTCGTGACCCGTTTGCGGATTTCCGCCAAACGGTCAAAATCAAGCTTAGGCTCGCCCTTGTACTGGCCGTGCGCCGTACCGATGGCAATAGCAAAAGCATCTACTCCAGTGCTGGTCACATACTCGACTGCCTCATCGGGATCGGTATAAAGAGCCTCTTTTTCACTGACGGAAATATCATCCTCGGTACCGCCGATTTTACCCAGCTCTCCTTCTACGGAAACATTGGCACAACGGGCTACGGCCAAAACGCGATTGGTCAGCTCAATATTTTCGGGCAGGGGGTGCTTGGAGCCGTCGATCATCACCGAACTGAAACCCGTTACAATACAAGAAACGGCCTGTTCAAAGCTCGTTCCGTGATCAAGATGCAAAACAACGGGCACCGGGGCTTTTTCGGCTGCCAATTTGGTTAAGGCGGTTATGTAATCAATTCCCGCATACTTAATCGCCCCTTGGCTGGCCTGAATGATTACCGGAGATTTTTCAATTGTCGCCGCGGCGATAATTGCTTGAATGATTTCCATATTATTGCAGTTAAATGCACCGATTGCATAGCCTTCCTTTTGCGCTTTGGGAAGTATGGCATTCATATTGACAAGTGGCATTTGCAAATCCTCCTTAAAATGTGGTTTGTTAATTTTAACTATATAAAAGCAATTCTAAACCCAAACGAAAAAACCTGCCGCAAGCGGTATATTTTTATTATTTATCCTCACTAAAGCCGCGACAGGCCACAATTTTACCCCCCTGAAAATAAAGCCTGGGCAGCAGGGCCGAAGCACAGGTGCGGCGCAGGGGTAACCGCACAATATCGCCCACTTTCAAATCAGTGCCTGATATATCACAGCAGCTCATCTGCATTGCCACCCGCCCCAGCAAGGGCAAACGCTTATTGCCGGCCATAAAATAATAACGCGGCTTATTTCCCAATGCCCTGGCCGAGTTTTTAATCGCAGCGCGAACAATATCGCCCTTGCCTTGCCGGCTTTGCGGCTCCAAACAAAAGCCGTCGCCGTAACCGGCCGCAACCACCGCCGCCCGCAAAGGAGCTTTAACCGTATAATCTCCGCCGTAACCGATCTTTTCACCGGCAGCCAAATCATGAACAGCCACGATTCTGGCAAAAGCACAAAAGGTTTCGGCCGGCGCAAAATCAGCAGGCGGCGTTACAGGCGATTGCCCATATAAAAGCGTACCGGC
>JAQVWQ010000128.1 GCA_028709615.1 Clostridia bacterium
GACGCCTGACAAAGCTTTTGCCGTGTTTTTTAATCTCGTCGCCGCCGCGAGTCGAAAAACCGATAGCGTTTATTTTGCCTTCCACAGCAATTTCTTTGCCTTCTAAATTTAAATGACAAATATGCAATCCCTCTCCGTGGATTTGCATAAAACCCAGATTTGTAGCTAAATTGACCTGCTCGGCAGTAAAATCTTCGACCTTATCAACACCTATTAAGCGTAAATAGTGGCGGTCGTTTAAAACTAATTGCTGTTTTAAATCTTCCATATTGGCTGCTCCCCCGTGGCTGTTTTTGCAATATAATATGCCACGGGTAAAACCAATATGCATAATACAATTAATGTATATTCGCTTATAGTATAATACCATTGCCCCTGTTAGTCAATGTTTTTTATTATATGATTATGCAATATTTTGTCAATTAAAAAATAATAAGTTAACTAAAACTATATATTGTAATTAATATAATAAAAATACTATATGTTGTGTTTAGAGTTAAAGCTCCTCGGGTTTATTGCCTGTTGTAATATCACTGATAACGCGATACATTGTCGCCGCCTCCTCGGCACGCATAGATTCGGCTATCTTTTCAATCTCTACCTCCATCTGGCGGCGCCCGTAAGAAAAAGCAATTCTATCGCCTATTTTCACCTCATGGCCGGCCTTAGCCGGCCTGCCGTTAACAGTAATACGACCGGCATCGCACACCTCTTTGGCTACGGTACGGCGCTTAATAATTCTTGATACCTTTAAATATTTATCTAACCGCATATCATTCTCCTTTTTCAGCTTGTTTGGCTTCATTCCAATAGGTATTCAGCTCGTTCATGTCAGCCTCACTCCACAATTTTTGCTGCTGCTCCATTTTCTGTTCAATATAATTAAAACGGCGGATAAATTTTTTAGCCGCCTGCTTCAGGCAGTCCTCAGAATCCAGTTGACAAAAGCGCGCGACATTAACTAAAGAAAAAAAACAATCCCCCAGCTCTTCAGCCTGCTCTTGCTTGTTTTTTGCGGCAAGCAGTTCCGTTATTTCTTCGTTCAGGGCGGCCAAAGGCCCCTTAAGATCCGACCAGTCAAAGCCAACCCGAGCGGCCTTATCCTGAACCTTTTGAGCATAAAGCAAGGCAGGCAGATTATCGTTAATTTGCATAATTTGCTTCTTACGGCCTGCGCTATTACCTTCAGCTTTTTTTATTAACTCCCAGGCTGCCAGTACATCAATGCTGGTTTCCGCTACCTCGTCGCCAAAAACGTGCGGATGCCGCCTAATCATTTTTTGATTAATCCCCTCCGTCACATCACTGATTGAAAAACGGTTCCCTTCTGAGGCAATTTGTGAATGAAAAACAACCTGTAAGAGCAAATCGCCGAGCTCATCACAAAAAGCCGAATCATCTTGATCCTCCAGAGCGGCTAAAACCTCGTAAGTTTCTTCAATCAAATATCTTTTAAGACTTTCGTGTGTTTGTTCTCTGTCCCAGGGGCAGCCGCCTTCGCCGCGCAATCGTTCCATTATCTCAAGTAGCCTTAGATAGCTTGCGGCAGCCTTTTGTTTATATTCGTCAGTCATTTTTTCCTCCTAAAAAAACTTAATCTGCTTGTCAAATATTGTACTTCATTTAAGTAAAAAAAACAAGCCGTAAAGACGGCTTGTTTGATCTTAATGAACCATTTGTTTGGCTATAAATTTAGCCAAGGTTTCGGCAATTTTATTTTCCGCATCGCCGACTTTAGCATCTTGACTGCATATTATGATCGAGCCGATCGGGTCACCCTGCGAAACTATGGGAGCTATGACCTCTCCGGAAAAACGACCGGAGAATTCTCCCGTATCATCAGCAATAATTGCTCCATATTTTCCTACACCGCTTAAATCACTGTAATTATTAGATAATACACGGCGGCTTTCCATTGCTTTTTCCACCAGCGAACCGATAGGCCTGCCCAAATAATTTTTTTTAGCGGCGCCGGAAACAGCAATAACTTCATCCCTATCGGTTATCAAAACAACTTTACCGGTGCTTTCGCAAACAGATTCCGCACATTCTGTGGCAAAATGACCTAATTCCCCAATGGGCGAATACTTTTTTAAAATAATTTCTCCTTCTGAACCAACAAAAATTTCTAAAGGGTCACTTTCTCTAATTCTCATCGTGCGGCGTATTTCTTTAGGAATTACCACACGACCCAAATCATCTATTCTGCGTACTATGCCCGTAGCTTTCATTCAACTGCCTCCTGTTATCGTATTCTTTGCTGCTATCTTAATTTTGTTTTTTACTATTTATGTTACGCTTATTAAACCTATACTGACAGCCATAGCCCGATCTACGCGTCGCAAATTGCTTGAATCCAGCTCCGTAACCTTCTGCTTTAAACGGCTTTTGTCAATAGTGCGAATTTGCTCGGCCAAAATGATCGAATCCTTCTCCAGCCCGGTTTGGTCGGCCTTAACCTCAACATGAGTGGGCAGGTGAGCCTTATCAATTTGTGAGGTAATAGCCAGCACTATCACCGTTGGGCTGTGCGTATTGCCGATATCGTTTTGCACTACGAGCACAGGACGACAGCCGCCTTGTTCAGAGCCTTGCACCGGGTTTAATTGCGCAAAATAAATATCCCCTCTTTTTACCATTTTGTCTTCACTTCCGCAAAAGAGTATTCTAAAGTAATTTTCACCTTTTTTGCCAGATTTTATTCTTAAAATAAAAAAATCCTGCCGACAATTTTTTTGTCGGCAGGCTATACATAAGAGCCTATAAAACAGATAGAATCAGCTCGTCTGCTTCTACCTCTAACCCCTCAAATTCCTCGGCGATTTGCAGATTTAACTGTGCGGTTTGTTGATAACCCAAAATGATTTCTTCTATTGTCCAGATTTTTTCCATAAAAATGCTCGCCTCCTTGCTTTGAGAATAACATTTTTTATTTACTAAAACAAGCGGAAATA
>JAQVWQ010000040.1 GCA_028709615.1 Clostridia bacterium
TCAAGAGTCAAGAGCTAAATGTGAATATTTTTAATTTTTTTATAATTGATTCAACTTATAGAAGGGAGTCTTACAACATGCCGAAGCCGGAGGGACTGTTTTCCATCGGCGAGCTTGCAGCTGTCTGCAGTGTGAGCATCGACACGCTGCGCTTTTACGAAACGAAGGCGCTGATAACCCCAGCGTACACCGACCCTGAATCCGGTTACCGCTATTACAGCCGGGAAAATCTGCTGCGACTGCGCACAATTTTAGGGCTTAAAGATGCGGGACTGTCACTGTTGGAGATTAAAGACTATCTGGACGGTGGAAAGCATACGGAGAAAAAGATCGCCGAGCTGACAAAACGGCGCGACCTGCTTAACCGGGCTATCGAAAACCTGCAAATTCGTGGTGTCCGGTCCGGTGATCTGACGGTACATGAGATCGAGCTGCCGGAGCGCTTTTGCTTCTGCCGGGCGATTGAGGCCAAAGACGGAGCCCACGCGATTCTTGCCATCGGTGCATTTTATGACGATTTAATTCGCAACGGCATACCGATTAGCCGCTCCTGGCCGGAGTTTTGCGAATACCCGGATGACGGGCTTTTGCGGGGTGAATTTTCCGTTACTGATTTTTCAGTCATCGCTTGCTTGCCCGTAGATAAAAAAAACGCGCCGCCGGAAGCGGTGCATTATCCTGCCGGCGGAGCGCTGGCGGTCAATTATAGGGGCGGTTATTACGATTTATGGAAAGCATATGAAGCTCTGAGCCGCTACATGGAACAATACGGATATGTTTCTTCAGGTCATCCGCAGGAAATCTACCTGGAAATTGAAGCGGATGGCTCGTTGAACCTGGACGAAGAGCGCAATGTCACCCGCGTAATCGTCCCGGTTAAAAAAAATGCTTAAAAATAAAGCAGGCATCCTTCACAATCGTGATAGTATGCTTGCTTTATTTTGCCCTGCCATTTATCTTAAACCGCATATGCGACCGCTGGCCAGGCCGCAGGCGTTTTATTTGCTGAAAGATATCTACCGGGTAATTACTTCTGCAATTAAATTGCCATTGCTGTTAAAAGAGAGCTTCAATTGCTTTGTCATTGTATTACCGTTTTTAAAATGCACTTTTACTGTTATGTTTTCTGATGGTAAATTTGCAAAATCAATAGGCCCATCCTCGGATACCATATTTATTGCATCCCAGGGAGTCCAATTCACATCAAAAGATTTTGCACCAAGTTCTTCGTAAAAAGTTGCCGTGACCTCTTTCCCCTGTTGCATAAAAGGATATCCGTTTTCAAACTTGTGCGATATCTCTACTAACCACAAGCCATCTTTTTTATGTTTTTCATCTTGACTAAACATCACTTGATAGTCTTTAATATCGCAATTTTTATCTTTAAAATATTTATTTTTTATATGATCAAAATACCCATCATTCCATAAGTTTTCAAAAACTGCATGCATATCTTTGCCAGGATGGATGACCTCCACAGGTAAAGTGAAATCACAGACCTTTATTTTACCCTCATCATTCATTTGTTTTTCCATGACAGAATCAAAAAACCGTAATTCTCCCGTCTCAGAAGCATAGGTCACGGAAAATATATTGTCTCCTGTTACGGAAATACCACCATACTCAAAGCCCACATCATAATTATATATTGTCTTGCCTGTTTCATCAACATAAGAGTGCCGCTCACCTCTTGATATCTTTCCAAAAGGAAGCTCTACCCGGGCGCTTTCTTCAATATTAACACATTCTCCACCATTATCATTAGCAAAGGCTATAATTGTAAATATAGGCTTGTTTAAATTGCTGGCTATAAAACCTCCGCCTACTAAAAAGCATATTGCCAATACCGCCGCGACAAGCCGGCCTTGTTTTTTCGAATGATTTTGGGACGAGCCATTTCTAAATCCTTGTACCAAATTATCAACAAAATTAAAATCCGGGAGGATAGAATCAAAATCTCCTTTATACTGCTTTTTAAACATAATCGTAATCTCCTTTCAATTCTTGTTTTAGAAGTTCCCTTGCCCTGTGAAGTTGTGTTTTTACAGTAGATTCTTTCCGATTAAGTATTTTACCGATTTCTGCCACAGAATAATCTTCGTAATAATGTAAATGTATAACTATACGATATTTTTCCGGTAATTTCATTACAGCGTAGAACGCTTCACTTTTACCATCCCAAAGCGTGTCTTTGTCGTTTCCCACAAAGCCTTCCAGAGCTTTTTCAGTTAGAACAACTTTTTTTCGCCACATAGAAGTTAATAAATTTTTTCCACAATTTACAGTGACCCTAATTAACCAGGCCTTGCAATGCTCATCACTATTAAATTGCGGGTTGCTTTTTAAACACCGCAAAAACACCTCCTGAAATAAATCCTCTGTATCAGCTTTGTTTTTCGTTCGTGCATACGCAAGCCTATATACCATGCCAGAATATTTTTGCATGATGTCCGCTATCGGAATGTCAACTAAATTTGGTTTTTGAGATATCATCATGAACCTCCTTTCTATCAACAATACAAATCAAACCTTTAAAAGGTTTCATGAAGATAAAAATTCAATAAAAACCACCTATATTATCATGCTATATTTAAAAGCAAGTTAAAATGTAAATGCCCGCAGCTTTTTTAATAAAAAAGCACGCCAAGGTTAGGCCTGAAGCTGACAGTGTTTATTTTGTATTACTTAAAATTGACAAAGTAATTAAATAATGATATAATAATAAGAAGATTCCAATTAATTCTACATATTAATATTTTAGGAAAGATGAAATGTATTATGGTTAACGAAAATCAAACAATAAATGTTGGTATAGGTTTTGCAACAGGCCGCAAAAGTTTTCAGCGGGTTCTTAAAACTTATGCATATAATTTTATGGAGAGCGGCTTAACCGAACAAAAAGATGTACACCTTAATGTTTTTGTAGCCTATGATCTAAAATATAACAATACCCAACGCAGTGATTACACCAATATCAGCCAAAGGGTTGCCACCTTAATTGATAATGTTTACTTTATCGGTAATAATACAATTCAAAAAGACATCTGTAAACTTGTTTCTGATGGCGTTATAGATAAAAAAAGTGCTAACATACTTTTTTCCGGCGGTTATGCCGGTAAGCGCAACTCGGTACTTTTTAATGCCATTAAACATGGTATGGATTATTTATTATTTCTTGATGATGACGAATATCCCCTGGCAGTTACCCATACGCGCGCATATGCTGTATGGAGCGGTCAGCAGGTTTTAAGTATGCATCTTAACCACATTCCTGATGCAGACATCACCAACGGATATCATTGCGGTTATATTTCTCCAATTCCGCACATCGAATATAACGATAGTTTTACCGAAACAGATTTTCGTACTTTTATTGAAGCTATTAGCAACGATATATTAAACTGGAATAATATTAAAAGGGTTATGGAGCGCGGTGGAATAACCTATGCCGATACCAATGTTTTAATTAGCGAAGATCCGATTAATGTGCTTGAACAAAAAGGAGCAAAGTTTATTACAGGAGCAAACCTTTGTTTGAATTTAACCCATCCCGAGCGCGTTTTTCCGTTTTACAACCCTCCAAACGCCCGCGGAGAAGACACCTTTTTAAGCACTTTATTATGCAACCGCACCGTGTTGCGTGTGCCTGCTTATACCTTTCACGATGGGTTTTCAACTTATACGCATATAATGGACGGGGTTTTGCCTATCAAACTATCCCACATCTGCTCTGATGATAAAAAAAATATTGCGCGTTTCTACAAAGCCTGTATTGGTTGGACACGCTACAAGCCCTTATTGCTTTATATTACCGATCGTGATAACTATAATGATCAGATTATGGAAATGCACGAGAAATTAAAACAAACGCTGCCAAAAGTATGTGCTTATTTTAACGATGATTCGTTTATGAAAATCCTAGTTGAACTTGATCGGTATAATCGCAATGTCTGCAAGCATTATAATCAGTTTAAGCAGTCACAAAAAGCCTGGGCGGACATATGCCAATATTTGAAAGAAAACAAAAAATGATGTTTTAATAAAAACCTGCCAATTGGCAGGTTTTATATATTAAAACATCATAACAGTTAAACCCCTATTTTTATTGTTCTTGCAATTATTATCAACACCCATTATAATATTATGTAATAGAAGAAAGGACTGGCATATAAATGGCTCTTTTTATTAAAAATATCGAATATCTGACTATGGCCGATGGACCGCAGACAGCTTTTGGCTCAATCAGAATTGAAAATGAACTAATATCGGCAATCGGTCAAATAGAGCCGCAAGCAAGTGACGAAATCATCGACGGTAAACACCTGTTGGCAATGCCGGGACTGGTTAACAGCCACAACCACGCAGCTATGACCCTGCTGCGTAGTTATGCCGATAATCTCCCTTTAATGGAATGGCTTAATAACAAAATTTTTCCGGCAGAAGCCCGCTTATCAGCCGAAGATATATATATAGGTAATTTATTAGCTCATTTAGAAATGATAAAAGGCGGAACCACCTGCTATGCCGATATGTATTTTAACCAGGAGCAGGCTGTGCGCGCTTGCGAACAAAGCGGTATGCGTGCTTCTTTAAGCTTGGGCACAGCAGATAATCTAAACAACTTTAAAGAAAAGCTCTCTGACAGCCTGCGTTTTTGTGAAAACTACAACAATTCCGCCTCGGGCTTGGTTTCTGTCATGCTGGGCCCGCACGCACCCTATACCTGCTCTCAAGCCTATCTGCGTGGTATCAGCGAGCTTGCTTTAGAAAAGGACCTGCCTATACACATCCATATAGCCGAAACGCAAAACGAACAAAATATCATTCAGCAGCAAACAGGAATGAAAGTGATCCCCTACCTTAATTCTTTGGGAATGTTTGAAGCCAAAGTCTTAGCTGCCCATATGGTTTATGTTTCCGCCGAGGATATTGAATTATTGCTTGGAAAAAAAGTCGGCGCAAGCATTTGTACACAAAGTGAAATGAAGCTAGCTTCAGGCATCGCACCTGTCCCCGCCTATTTAAACGCAGGCATTACTGTCGGTCTGGGTACGGATGGGGCATCAAGCAACAACGATCTTGATATGTGGGAAGAAATGCGCACTACGGCCCTGCTGCACAAAGTTGAGCGCTTAAACTCCACCGTTATCACGCCCTACGAAACCTTGAGCATGGCAACAAGCGGCTCCGCTCGCTGCCTTTTTTTAGATCAGCAGATAGGCACACTCAAGGCCGGTAAAAAAGCCGATATTATCCTGCTTAACACCCTGCAGCCTCATTTTTATCCCCGCAACGACATGCTTTCACAGCTTGTTTATTGCGCCCACGCTTCTGATGTTGAAACAGTAATAATTAACGGCAAAATTGTGATGAAAAACCGCCAATGCTTAACGCTTGACGAAGAGAAAATCCTTTTTGCAGCCGAACATTGCGCCAAAAAAATATTAACTAGATAAACCACAAATTTTTACCTGTTAATACAAAATAAGGATTTAAAAAGCACCTGTGATGTTAATGATATGCTCCCCTTAAAGTAGACAGTGGAAAAAACAAAACCACTGAAAACAGAGAGGGGAGCATATCATTATCAGGTGCTTTTAAGATATTAGTTGTATTTAGCGGCGCGTTTACGCTGCGTATGGTCTAAAATCCGCTTCCTCAAGCGCAAGGATTTAGGCGTGACCTCCAAAAGCTCGTCATCGGCCAAAAATTCCAGACATTCTTCAAGGCTCATTATTTTAGGACTAATTAATCGCAAAGCATCGTCGCTGCCAGAAGCGCGTACATTTGATAATTGTTTTTTCTTGCAAACATTAACGGGTATATCTTCGCCTTTACCCGCTACGCCGATAACCATACCTGCATAAACAGGCACACCGGCGCCGATGAATAAAGTGCCCCGCTCTTGGGCGTTATACAATCCGTAGGTAACGGATTCTCCTGTTTCGAAAACTACCAGCGAACCGTTGGAACGGCGCACCAGTTCTCCCTTAGCAGGCGCGTAGCTTTCAAAAACCGAAGCCATAATACCTTCTCCACGCGTATCTGTCAAAAATTCGTTACGATAGCCAAACAGCCCTCTGGAGGGAATTGAAAACTCAATCTTCACACGGTTGCCAAGCTGGTGCATTTCTGTCATAGTGGCTTTACGCGTACCCAGTTTTTCGATTGCAGAGCCAACACAGCTTTCGGGCACATCTACGACCAACCGTTCAAACGGCTCACAGCGCACACCGTCAATCACTTTATACAAAATGCGCGGCGGCGATACGGCAAACTCATAACCTTCGCGGCGCATCGTTTCGATTAAAATAGAAAGGTGCATTTCACCGCGGCCCGCCACATTAAAGCTATCAGTGCTGTTTTCCACCTCATTAATGCGTATAGAAACATCTTTTAAGGTTTCGCGGTACAGTCTTTCACGCAGGTTGCGCGAGGTGACAAACTTGCCTTCCCGACCCGCAAAGGGTGAATCGTTAACGCAAAAGGTCATTTCCATTGTCGGCTCGGATATTTTTACAAAAGATAAAGGATCAGGCGCGTTAAACTCACATATTGTATCGCCTATTGTAATATCGGCAATACCCGACAAAGCAATGATATTACCGGCCGCTGCTGCGGTCACAGATACGCGATTTAAGCCGTCGAATTGATACAGGGTAACAGCCTTAGCCTTTTTATTGGGCTTTTCTCCATGATAATCACAAACCAACACCTCTTGATTTTGCCGAATTGTTCCGCGTTCAATGCGGCCGATGGCAATTCTGCCGACAAATTCATTATAGTCGATAGCCGAAACAAGCATTTGTAAAGGCTCGTCTGCCTCCGCGGCAGGCGCGGGTATATAATCAATAATTGTATCAAACAAAGGCCGCAAATCATTTCCCGCTTTATCGGGATTTTTGGAAGCCGTACCCTGCCGCGCCGAACAAAACAACATCGGAGAATCGATCTGCTCTTCTGTAGCATCCAATTCAATCAGCAGTTCCAAAACCTCGTCAATTACCGCGTGTATTCTTTGGTCGGGTCTGTCAATTTTATTAACAACAACAATTACCCTGTGCCCTAACTCCAAAGCCTTTGATAAGACAAAGCGCGTTTGAGGCATCGGCCCTTCCGAAGAATCTACCAGCAATATTACACCGTTGACCATCTTTAAAATGCGCTCAACTTCGCCGCCGAAATCAGCGTGTCCGGGAGTATCGACAATGTTTATTTTCACATCTCCGTAAGTTACGGCGGTGTTTTTTGCTAAAATTGTTATTCCGCGTTCCCGCTCCAAATCATTAGAGTCCATTACCCGCTCCACAACGGCCTGGTTTTCACGATAAATGCCGCTTTGACGCAGCATTTGATCAACCAGCGTAGTTTTGCCGTGGTCAACATGGGCAATAATTGCAACATTTCTTAATTTTTCATTACGCAAACAAAAAAGTCCCTTCTGTAATTGATTTTCTTTACATCAAAGAATTTTAACATATTTTGCAATATTATGCAACTTTTTATTATCTTTTGGTTGACAGTGGTTTTTGCTTAATATATAATAAAATAGTTATATATTAGGTAATTATCAAAAGGGAGGTTTATCAATGGAATTAAAAACACCGCTTTATGACTGTCATGTTGCATTAGGAGGCAAAATCGTTCCTTTTGCAGGCTATCTGTTACCAGTTCAATATACCGATGTAATCGAAGAGCATATGGCAGTGCGCAACGCAGCAGGCCTTTTTGATGTTTCTCATATGGGTGAAGTTATATTAAAAGGTCCCGATGCCTTAGAAAACCTTAACTTTATTTTAACCAATAATTTCACAGAAATGCCTATCGGCCGCTGCCGTTACAGCATTATCTGTAACGAAAAAGGCGGCGTTGTCGATGATGTTATTGTTTACAAAATCGCTGACGAAACCTTCTTAATTGTTGTAAATGCAGCCAATCGTCATAAAGATGTTGCCCATTTAAAGGCCAATATTTTTGGCGATGTTACCTTAGAGGACATCTCTGACAGCACCTCGCAAATTGCCCTGCAGGGCCCCAAATCCTGGGATATTATCCGCAAACTGATCAAAGAAGAAGACATTCCGCAAAAATATTACACCTTTAAATATAATGTAGATATTAACGGAGCCGATTGTATTATTTCACAAACCGGTTATACAGGCGAGACCGGCTTTGAAATTTATTTAAACAACGCTGCCGCCCCTGTCCTTTGGCATAAACTTTTAGAAGTCGGAGCAGAGTTCGGCCTCATTCCCTGCGGACTTGGTGCCCGAGATACACTACGCCTTGAAGCCGCCATGCCGCTTTACGGTCACGAGATGAATGAAGAAATTACTCCCTTTGAAGCAGGCTTAAGCTTTGGTGTAAAAATGGATAAGCCTAACTTTATCGGTAAAGAGGCCTTGTCCGAAAGCCTGCCGGCCGGCCGCTGCCGGGTTGGCTTAAAAGCTACGGGGCGCGGTATTATACGCGAGCATCAAGATGTTATGATAGGCGATAAACAAATCGGACATACTACCTCAGGCACCTTTTGCCCAAAATTAAACGGAGCCTATGCTATGGCTTTGATCGATAAAAACTTCAGTGAAATCGGCACTAAAGTAACCGTCTTGGTACGCGGCAGAGCCGTTGAAGCCGAAATCGTTCCCCTGCCCTTTTATAAGCATCCTTAATATTAAATTAAATAAAAAATTTTGGAGGTAAAAAAAATGACAGTACTTTATGCAAAATCTCATGAATGGATCAAAAAAAATGATGATGGCACAGCTTTAATCGGTATTTCTGATTTTGCGCAGCATGCTTTGGGCAGCCTGGTTTTTGTTAATTTGCCTGAGGTTGATGACGAAATCGTCGCCGGTGAACCCTTTGCCGATGTTGAATCCGTCAAAGCGGTTTCTGATGTTTACAGCCCCGTATCAGGTGTTGTCTTGGAGGTTAATGAAGAATTACTGGACGCCCCCGAAAAAATCAACGACGATGCTCTGGGCGCTTGGTTTATCAAAGTTGGCGAATTGGCTGACGAAGTCGAATTATTTGACGAAGCAGCATACGCCGCTATCTGTGCTGAGGAGGAATAGTATAAAATGAGCGGTTATATCCCCAACACGGCTGAGGATAAACAAAAAATGCTCGATTTTATCGGTATTAAGGAATGTAAAGACCTCTTTGCCGATATCCCCGCCCATTTAACTTATCCTAAGCTCGATTTACCTCAAGGCCAAAGCGAAATGGAAGTCAAAAAGCAAATGACCGCCATTGCCGCCAAAAATAAAGTTTTTTCTTCTATTTTTCGCGGTGCCGGTGCCTACAACCATTATATCCCGGCCTTTGTACCTTCTATTGTGGCCAAGGAAACCTTTTTAACAGCCTATACACCTTATCAAGCTGAAATCAGCCAAGGTGTTTTGCAATCTATTTTTGAATACCAAACCATGATTTGCGAACTGACCGGCTTAGATGTTGCTAATGCCTCAATTTACGACGGCGCTTCCGCCGCCGCCGAGGCTGCCGCCTGCTGTGTGGAGCGTAAGCGCCATAAGGTATTGGTTGCCGCAAACTGCCACCCGCAAACCATCACCACTATGCAAACCTACTGCCACGGCGCAGACAGAGAACTGGTTGTTGTGCCTTCAAAAGACGGTTTTGTTGACATGGCTGCTTTAAAAGCGCAGTTAACCGATGATACAGCCTGCTTTTACTTTGCCCAGCCCAACTATTTTGGCTTTTTAGAAAACGGCGAAGCTTTGGCAGATGCCGTACACGCTGCCGGAGCTAAATTAATTATGGGCTGCAATCCTTTGGCCTTAATGTTAATCAAATCCCCCGCCGAAATCGGTGCGGACATCGCTGTCGGTGAAGGACAGCCCTTAGGCATGCCGCTTTCCTTCGGCGGCCCTTATTTGGGTTTTATGGCAGCAACCTCTGCATTAATGCGTAAACTGCCCGGACGCATTGTCGGCGAGACTGTCGATAACAAAGGTCAAAGAGCATTTGTTTTAACTCTGCAAGCTCGCGAGCAGCATATCCGCCGCGAAAAGGCTTCCTCAAACATCTGCTCTAATCAGGCTTTATGCGCTTTTACCTCTGCTGTTTATATGGCCACAATGGGTACAAGCGGTATGACAGAGGCTGCCGAGCAATGCCATGCCAAAGCAAAATATTTAGCTACAGAACTTGGTAAAATTAAAGGCTTTGATTTAAAATTTGGCGGTGAATTCTTTAATGAATTTGTTATGACCTGCCCCGTAAATGCCGAAAAATTAGCCGCGGCCTTAGCCGAAAAAGACATTTTAGCGGGTCTGCCCCTCGGCGAAAATGAGATTTTATGGTGCGCCACAGAAATGAACAGCAAGAACCAAATTGACACTCTTGTCAACGCCATCAAGGAGGTGTGCTGCTAATGGAACTGATATTTGAAAAAAGCAAAGCCGGCCGCTCCTGCAATTTGCTGCCCCCCTGCGATGTAGAAAAAGCTCCTTTGGCTGCCGAAATTGCCCGCCAAAAGGCTCCCCGTCTGCCGCAAATGGCCGAAATTGATCTCACCCGTCATTACAGCGCGCTGGAACGCCGCTCACATGGCGTCAACAATGGCTTTTACCCCTTAGGCTCCTGCACGATGAAATATAATTCCAAAATTAACGAAGCCATGGCTGCTTTGCCTAATTTTACGGATATTCATCCCCTGCAGCCTGAAAATACTGTTCAAGGCAGCTTGGAAGTACTCTATTTGGCCGAAAAATACCTCTGCGAAGTTACTGGAATGGACGAAATGAGTCTTCAACCTGCCGCCGGTGCTCACGGTGAGTTAACGGGACTGCTTTTAATTAAGGCTTATCATCAGGCCAACGGTCAGGATAACCGCCGTAAAATGATTATTCCCGATTCTGCGCACGGCACCAACCCCGCCAGCGCCTCGATGGCCGGATTTTCCGTTGTTAACATTGATTCTGCCGCTGATGGCCGCGTTGACTTAGATGCATTAAGAGCCGTCTGCGACGAAAATTTAGCCGGCTTAATGCTGACCAACCCCAACACCATTGGTATTTTTGAAAAGGATATTGAGCAGATATGCCAAATTGTCCATCAAGCAGGCGGTTTAGTCTATTACGACGGAGCTAACTTAAACGGTATCGTCGGTCTTTCCCGCCCCGGTGATATGGGTTTTGATGTTATACATTTAAATTTACACAAAACCTTTTCTACCCCACACGGCGGCGGCGGCCCCGGCTCGGGCCCTGTCGGCTGCAAAAAAATTCTTGCCCCCTTCCTGCCTTCTCCGCGCGTTATCAAAAACGGCGAAACCTTTACTTTTGCCGATGCGCCGCAAACCATTGGCAGAATGAAGGCCTTTTACGGCAACTTTTTAGTAGTTGTTAAAGCTTTGACCTACCTGTTAACCATTGGCGGACAAGGCCTGACTGACGCGGCGGAAATGGCCGTGCTGAATACCAATTATTTAATGAAAAAACTGGACGACATTTATGATATGGCTCACCACGAGATCAGCAAACATGAATTTGTCATCAGCTGTGAGCGTATAAAAAAAGAGGTTGGCGTTACAGCTCTTGATATCGCCAAAGCTCTGCTGGATTACGGTATCCATCCCCCGACAATCTATTTTCCTTTGATTGTTCACGAAGCCTTAATGTTTGAGCCGACGGAAACCGAATCGATCGAAACGCTCGATCACTGTGCCGCAGTAATGAGAGAAATCTATGAGCTGGCTTATTCTAACCCCGAAGCTCTGCATGCTGCGCCGCAAAAAGCCTGTATAGGCAGACCTGACGAGGTTGAGGCTGCCCGTAATCCCCGTTTAAGATACAATTTTGAATAGCATGTAACTTGTTCGCAAAAAAAGCGTACGACAGCCCGAAGGAAGGCTTTTACCTCCCTTCGGGCTCAACATTATCCTAACGAGGTGAACCCCTTGATAAACAGGCTTTTATACATCGCAACTAACTGCACAAACCCCTACCAAAATTTGGCAGTAGAAGAATATTTGCGACAAACGGTTGCCGCTGATGAAATTATACTTTTTTTGTGGCAAAACAAAAAAACCGTGGTTGTCGGCCGCAACCAAAATGCGCGCCGCGAATGTAACCTTGCTCTTTTAGAGTACGAAGGCGGCTGTTTGGCGCGCAGGCTTTCCGGGGGCGGTGCCGTCTTTCACGATCTCGGCAACCAAAACTTTTCTTTTATTGCACAGGATAATAATTATTCTGTTGCTCGTCAGCTGGAGGTTATTATCCGCGCCTTTAAG
>JAQVWQ010000129.1 GCA_028709615.1 Clostridia bacterium
AAGGACGGGAATTTTTATTTTATGGAAATGAATACCCGTCTTCAGGTTGAGCATCCCGTAACCGAGATGGTAACAAGAATCGACCTTGTTAAATGGCAAATAAGAATAGCTGCGGGCGTTAAACTTGCGTTTTCGCAGGAAGACATTAAATCCGAAGGCCATGCGCTTGAATGCCGAATAAACTCCGAAAATCCCTATCAAAATTTTAAACCCTCTTGCGGTAAAATTGAGATGATCCACATCCCCGGCGGCCCTTGGGTACGATTTGATACTGCTATCTATCAGGGGTATTCTATTCCGCCCTTTTATGATTCGATGATAGGCAAGCTGATTGTTTATGCCAACACCAGAGATGAAGCTATCCGTAAAATGAAAGCCGCTCTTTGCGAACTGATTATTGAAGGCATTGAGCATAATGCGGATTTTCAATCGGAAATATTAGCGGCAAAAGTGTTCGAGAATTCATCCTATACAACAGATTTTATTGCCACATTATTTGAGCAAAGGGGGCAAAGCCTTTGATTTTTAAAAAACCTTCCAATACTCTTGAAGGACAAGCTAAAAAGGAAAGAAAATTATTTAAAAAAATTGAGCAAGAACCGTCGCTTGTTTGCCCCAAATGTAAAAAAGCACTCAAGCTTGGTGATTTATCCGCTAATTATTATCTATGCCCCTATTGCAAGCACCATTTTAGATTAAAAGCACGGCAAAGAATTGACCTTGTTTGCGATCCGCAAAGCTTAGTTGAATTTGACAGTAATTTAACTTCTAAAAATATTTTGGGGTTCCCCGAATATGATAACAAGCTTGAAAAGGCAAAGCTGGAAAGTGAAGAAAATGAGGGCGTTATCTGCGGAGAATGTAAAATCGGCGGCATTAAAACCGCAATTTTTGTTATGGAAGCAAATTTTATGATGGGTAGTATGGGAAGCGTTGTCGGTGAAAAAATAACCCGCCTTTTTGAAATGGCAACAAAAGAAAGCTTGCCTGTTGTCGGCTTTACCGTTTCCGGCGGAGCAAGGATGCAGGAGGGTATTATTTCTCTGATGCAAATGGCCAAAACCAGCGGCGCCGTCAAAAGGCACAGTGATAAAGGCTGCTTATTTTTATGCGTCCTCACCGACCCTACCACAGGCGGAGTTACCGCCAGCTTTGCCATGGAGGGCGATATTATTATTGCCGAACCGAACGCTCTGATCGGTTTTGCGGGGCCGAGAGTTATTGAACAAACTATTCGCAAAAAACTTCCCGAAGGTTTTCAGCGCGCCGAATTTTTGCTGGAAAAAGGCTTTGTAGATGATATTGTTGACCGCAAAAAGCAAAAAGGCTATATATCTAAAATACTTAAAATGCACGCTAAGGAGGTAAATCTATGACAGCTTATGACAATGTTACAGCCGCAAGAGCAAAAGGCAGATTTACCTCGATGGATTTTATTAAAAACATTTTCAGCGATTTTACGGAAATGCACGGAGACCGCCGTTTTGCCGACGATAAGGCGGTAGTTTGCGGTCTTGCATACCTTAATGATATCTGTGTAACGGTTATCGGTATTGAAAAAGGCAAGGATGTAAAAGAAAAAGCCGCCAGAAATTTTGGCTCGGCTCATCCCGAAGGGTACCGCAAGGCGCTTCGTCAAATGAAATTGGCCGAAAAGTTTAATCGCCCGGTGATTTGCTTGATTGACACCTCAGGCGCCTATTGTGGCATCGGAGCCGAAGAACGCGGCCAGGGACAGGCTATCGCCGAAAATTTGCTGGAAATGATGACGCTGAAAACGCCTGTTATATCAATTATTATCGGTGAAGGCGGCAGCGGCGGGGCTTTAGCCCTGGCTGTAGCCGATGAGGTCTGGATGCTGGAAAGTGCCATATATTCTGTGATTTCGCCTGAAGGCTGCGCCAGTATTCTTTGGAAGGATGCCGGCAAGGTTAAGGAAGCCAGCGAATGTTTAAAGCTTACCGCACAAGATCTGCTGGAGTTAAAAATAATTGAAAAAATTATCCCGGAAAATGAAGCTATATTTGAGAATTTAAATAAAAGCCTAACAGATGCTATTTTAAAATACCGTTTGTTGAGCAAAAATGAGTTAAGCGCAAACCGTTATAACCGTTATAGAAAGATTGGTGATTTTTGTGATTAAAATTATTACTGATACAAGCGCCTATTTAAAAAAAAGCGATGCTGAGGAAATGGATGTCAAGGTAATTCCCATTACCTATACCGTTGGCAATAAATTGTATTATGAGTCTTATGCGGACGACAATGATAATTTTGAGGAATTATTTAATTCAAAATTAAAACTTGCAACCTCACAGCCCAATCCCGCCGCCTTTTTAAACGCTTTTGAAGAAGAGTTAGCACAAGATAATGAGGTTATTTGCCTTACTCTGTCTTCGCGACTCAGCGGCACTCACAGATCTGCTTGTATGGCTGCCGAGCAAACAGAAAGCGAAAATATTTTTGTCTTTGACAGCCAGCTTGCGGCCGGCGGCCTTTTTCTCTTAATATCTGAAACCAAAAAACTTATTGATCACGGTCAAACTTTTGCGCAAATTGTTAAAGAACTGCCTAAAATCAGGGACAGAATTTCCGTAACATTTTCTGTTGACGATATGACACCGCTGAGAAACAGCGGCAGGATAGGCTTTGTGCGTATGAGCGTCGGTACAATTTTAAATATCAAACCGATTTTGCAATGTAAAGACGGCGGCGTTGTTTTTGACTCAGTTGCCCGCGGCAATAATGAGATAATTAAAAAGCTTGCGGCTAAAATCCCGCCTGATGTTGAAGAAGCAGTAATAAACTATATTGCCAATAATCGGACAGCACCCAATTTATATAATATTGTTAAAGAAAAATTCCCCAATATAAAGATCAGGTTCAGTAAAATGGGGCCGGTACTAGGAGTTCATC
>JAQVWQ010000041.1:0-5105 GCA_028709615.1 Clostridia bacterium
ACGAAGTCAACGGTATCAGCCTTACTACCTGTAATACAGTAACTGCAGCCGTTGACCGGGCCTTACTTGACCTTGAGCAGGCTCAGTCTATCGACGGCGGTTTTGGTAGCCGCAACTCTAACACAACTTCAACAATTATAACGGGCTTGGCCGCTGTCGGTATTAACCCGCATACAGATGCGCGTTTTGTAAAAAGCGGTTCGTCGCTGCTGACAAACCTTCTTTCCTTCCGCACGGCAGAAGATAAGCTGGGCTTTAACAACAATACGGCCAATGATTTTTCCTGCTTGCAGGGTTTTCAGGCTTTGGCCGTTTATCAGAACTTAACAAGCGGAGTTCGCAATGCCAATTTATATCATTTTACCAAAGAGGCAGTACCTTATACTTCTTGGCCCAATGCGCGTTTGCTGACAGGCTTAAGAATTACCAGCCTGCCTACTGTCACGACTTATGATTATAGCGCCGCTGACAATAATTATTCTGTTGCAACAGACGGTCTGGTTATCAATGCCGTTTACAACGGCGATCCTTTAAACACTGCCGTTGTTGTGCTTAGCGATTGTTCTTTAACGGCTATTGACCGTTCTCAGCCCGGCACGCAGACTGTGACCGTAAGCTATCAAAACCAAACGGCAACCTTTATGGTAACGGTGAAAGATGAGCAAGGCGCTGTCCCCATAGCGCAGACGGTTTCTGTTACGGTCAGAAGCCATCGCGGCCTGATCGCTGCCGGCAATCCGCAGATCGAAGCAGGTTCGACCAGTGTTTTGGATGTTTTAAGAACGGTTATTAACGAGGCGGGAAAGGCTTTGGTTGTTAAGGGAGGAAGTTATGTGGCTTCCATCGACGGCTTGGGCGAATTTGACGAAGGGGCCAATTCCGGCTGGCTTTATTCGGTCAACGGAGTTACGCCGTCATCTACGGCTTGCGGCGATTATATTTTGCAAGCAAACGATGTGGTTTTATGGTACTATACGCTGGATTACTCTCAAGACAGCAGCTCGGCCGCTTTTGTAAAACCTACTTCATCAACGGAGCTTAAGCCGACGGCCGTTGTATCAGGCGGCAAGGCTAAGGCTTCCGTCAGCGCCGGTGAATTGAATAATGTTATCAATACAGCTCAAAAAGAGTCGGTACAGCAAATTGTTATTAATCCACAAATTAGCGGTAAAATAAATAGAGTAACCGTAGAACTGCCGATAAGCTCTTTGGGGAATATCGCTCAAAAAACAGAAGCCGGCTTGACCGTAAAAACCTCATTGGCTGAATTATCCTTTTCCAATCAGGCTTTAGGTGCCTTTTCGGGTAGCGGTAATGCCAATATATCTTTGGGCAGAGTAGAAAACAGCGAGCTATCCGAAGCTAATCGCGCTTTAGTGGGTGACCACCCCGTTTTTGATTTATCGGTGACTGCGGGGGGGCAAAATATCAGCGATTTTGGCGGCGGCGAATTAACCGCGTCTTTGCCCTATACGCCCAAAGACGGAGAAAATACAGACAACCTGACGGTATATTATTTGGATAAAGACGGCAAGGCCAAGCAAATGACAGGTGCTTATTATGATAAGAACAAAAAGTGTATTATTTTTAAGACAAGCCATTTATCTGTTTATGCCGTTGTCTATAGCGATAACAAAACAGTCTTTAGTGATTTAGCTAAAGATAGCTGGTATTTTGATTCCGCCGATTTTGTTGTTTCGCGCGGGTTGTTTAACGGAGTCAGTCAGGACAGATTTGCTCCGCAGCAACAAATGACTCGTGCCATGCTGGTAACGGTTTTGTTTCGCTTGGCAGGAGAGCCGGCATTAAACGGCGAACATAAGTTTGCTGATGTAAAAAGCGGATTTTGGTATAGCGGGGCTGTTGACTGGGCTGCTTTTACGCAACTGGTTAAGGGTTATGACGAATATCTTTTCGGTACAAACGACAGCATCAGCCGCGAAGCCTTAGCCACAATTTTATATCGTTTTGCTAAGGCAGAGGGCTATGCCGTAACCGACAAAGGGGATATTGATAAATTCTCTGACTGCAGCTCGGTTTCCGCTTGGGCGGTTGATGCTCTGCGTTGGGCAGTCGGTGCCGGTATTATCAGCGGCGACGGCGGCTCTTTAAAACCGCAGGATCAGGCATCACGCGCGGAGGTTGCCGCTATGCTGCACAGATTTGTTCTTAAATATTTTAATTAAAGGAAGATAATAATGAATAAAACAATTCTGCGGATTTGGCCTGTATTGTTGATAATTGCTTTGCTGACGCTGTCAACCGCCGCTTATGCGGCGGTTGACAGCACCGCAGCGGCCGAATATGTTTATCAACAGGTTAAAGAGCCTATTTGTGATTCAATCGGCGGCGAGTGGGCCGTAATCGGTTTGGCGCGCAGCGGCTTTACGGTTTCTGACAGCTATTATCAAGGCTATTATAACAGGCTTGTTGACCTGCTGAAGGAAAAAGAAGGCGTGCTGCACAGCAGAAAATATACGGAATATGCGCGGGCTGTTTTAGCTTTAAGTGCTATCGGCAAAAATCCGGCTGAGGTTGGCGGTTATAATTTGTTAGCACCCTTAGAGGATTTTGATGCTACGCTGACTCAAGGGTTAAACGGAGCGATTTGGGCCTTGATTGCTCTTGACAGCGGTTCTTACCCCTGCGAGCTGCGTCAAAAATATATAGATGAAATTTTAAGCAGACAAAATTCCGACGGCGGCTTTTCGCTGGCCAAAGGCGGGGCTTCCACCGCTGATATTACTGCTATGGCTCTGCAGGCTTTGGCACCCTATCGGCAGCAAAAGGAGGTGGCTGAATCCGTTAATAAAGCTGTTGCTTGTCTTTCGGCTTTACAAAACAGCGAAGGCGGTTTTAGCGACAGCGGAATAAAGACCTGCGAAAGTACGGCTCAGGTCATAATTGGCCTTTGTGCTTTGGGTATTGATCTTGATGACGCCCGTTTTGTTAAAGGCGGAAAGAGCGTTTATGATAATTTACAGTCCTATGCTATGGCAGGCGGCGGCTATAAGCACACGCCGGACAGTCAAATCGTTAATCAAATGGCCAGCGAACAGGCCTTACTGGCACTGGTGGCTATGGACAGAGCCGTAAACGGACAAAGCTTTATCTATGATATGACAAAACAACAACCACAAAATAGCAACGGTAAGCAGCTTTGGCAGGATTTGTTTATGCGGCTTTATCAAATGTTTTTTAATGTTTAAGCCTAAAGCGGGGATTGTTTAATGAAAAGATTTACAATAATACTGATATTGCTCTTGTCACTAATTTTATTATGCTCCTGCTTCGCGCAGGAGCATAATCAAGTGCTGCCCGAGCAGACAGGGCAGATTGAGCAAACAGAGCAAGCAGAGCAAAGCGGGCAGACACTTGCCGAGGAACAGAAACCGACTGTAAATACTCAAGCTTCTGCCGTAAGCGAGCAAGCACAACAAAACAAGCCCCTGCCTGCCGAGGTCAAGACTTCTGCCGAGCAGGCGGATTCTGCCGAGCAGCTGGTGTGTTCGCTGACAGTGCGTTGTGATAATATTTTGAACAATATTGACGATTTAGCAGAAGAGAAACATTCCTTGGTGCCCGAGGACGGCGTGATTTATCCTGTTACCGAGTTGGCTTTTACAGAGGGAGAAACGGTTTTTGATGTTTTGTTGAGAGCGATGAAAGAGGCCGAGATCCACTTTGAGTTTGTGCATACGCCGGCTTATAACAGTACATATATTGAGGGCATCAACAACCTTTACGAATTTGATTGCGGCGAGCTGTCGGGCTGGGAATATTGCGTTAACGGAAAGTATCCCGCTTATGGCTGTTCTTTGTATGAGCTGCAAGACGGCGATGTGATAGAATGGCATTATACCTGTGATTTAGGCCGTGATTTAGATAACTTTTTTAAGGAGTAGTTGTTATGAAAGGCGGAGCCTTTAGCGATTATCATCCGCTGGTTAATTTTATTTTTTTTGCACTTGTAATAATCTGTGCGATGTTTTTTTTGCATCCGCTGGCTTTAGCCGTCGGTTTACTATGCTCTTTTACTTATTCTTTGTATTTGGGCGGTAAAAAATCGCTGCGCTTTAATTTGTTATATTTGTTGCCGCTAATGTTATTTGCCGCCTTGCTCAATCCGGCTTTTAATCACCGCGGCGTAACGATTTTAAGATATTTCCCCAACGGCAACCCCTTGACCTTAGAGTCAATTTGCTTCGGTTTAGCGGCTGCCGTAATGTTGGTTACGGTTATTTGCTGGTTTTCCTGTTATAATTATGTAATGTCATCAGATAAATTTATTTATTTGTTCGGCCGGATTATTCCCGGCCTGTCTTTGATTTTATCAATGGTACTGCGTTTAGTGCCGCGTTTTTGCTATCAGGCGCGGCAAATTGCCGACGGGCAAAAGGCTTTGGGGCGGGATATCGGTGCAGGCGGTTTGCCGTGCCGCATAAAAAACGGGCTAAAAATCGTTTCTGCTTTAATATCCATATCCTTGGAAGAAGCCATTGATACGGCCGACAGCATGAAAAGCCGGGGTTACGGCTTGCCCGGGCGAACCGCTTTTTCTATATATAAATGGCAAAAACGCGACAGTATAGCTTTTACCGCTATGGCCGTATTGGGCGTTTATATAATTATCGGGGCCTTGAGCGGGGCTTTTACCTATAAATATTTTCCCGGTTTGCAGGTAGCGCAATATGGTTTTTATACCTGTTCCGTTTGGGCGGCTTATTTTCTTTTATGTATAATACCTTTAGTAATTGAGTTGGCGGAGGAGAAAAAATGGCGGGCTATACAATCGAAAATTTAAGCTTTTCTTATCCGCAAGCCGATAGGCCCGCTTTGAGCGACTTGAATTTTTCTGTGGACGAAGGGGAGTTTATCGTGCTCTGCGGTAAGTCGGGAAGCGGCAAATCTACATTATTGCGCTTGCTAAAGCCGGCTTTAGCTCCCCACGGCGAGCAAAGAGGGCAAATACTATTTGACGGATACGAGCTTAAACAAATGAGCCAAAGGGAGCAAAGCAAGCAAATCGGCTTTGTTTGCCAAAATCCCGAGGCCGGAGTCGTAACAGACAAGGTTTGGCATGAGCTGGCTTTTGTTGGCGAAAG
>JAQVWQ010000041.1:5205-12101 GCA_028709615.1 Clostridia bacterium
ACGGATACGAGCTTAAACAAATGAGCCAAAGGGAGCAAAGCAAGCAAATCGGCTTTGTTTGCCAAAATCCCGAGGCCGGAGTCGTAACAGACAAGGTTTGGCATGAGCTGGCTTTTGTTGGCGAAAGCCTGGGCATGGAGCAAAACGAAATTCGCAATCGAGTGGCCGAGGTCGCCTCTTTTTTTGGTATAAGTGAGTGGTTTTATCAAAAAACCTGCGAGCTTTCGGGCGGTCAGAAGCAGATTTTAAATCTGGCGGCAGCCATGGTTACCGCACCGCGCGTCTTAATTCTTGATGAGCCGACAGCGGCTTTAGACCCGATCTGTGCCGCTGAATTTGTGCAAATGCTGGCAAAAGTCAATCGCGAGCTGGGCACGACGATTATTCTTTGCGAACAGCGTTTGGAAGCGGTTTTACCCTTGTGCGACAAAGCTTTATTGCTAGATAAGGGGCGCTTGCAGGCATTTTGTCCTCCGCGTGAGTTGGGTAAAATTCTGCTAGAGCAGGGCAAGGGTATGTTTTTGGCAATGCCTGTGCCATTAAGGGTTTGGGCGGCCGTTAACAATAGCATGGCTTGTCCGATAACGGTCGGCGAGGGGCGTTTATGGCTGGATCAGCTTGCGCGTTTGCAGGAATTTGATCAATCGTTAATTCCTTCTCACATAAAATCTGCCGGACAAGAAACGCTGCTTGAGCTGAAAGAGGTATGGTTTCGCTATCAAAAAAACAGTACCGATATACTTAAAGGCTTATCTGCCAGAGTTTATCGGGGAGAAATTTTGGGGATTGTTGGAGCTAACGGTATCGGCAAATCCACCTTGCTGTCTTTAATTGCGGGGTTAAAGGAGCCGGTGCGCGGCGTTATTAAAACTGCGGGCGAAAGAATTGCCCTGATGCCGCAAAATCCGCGGCAGCTCTTGATAAAAAAATCCGTGGCAGAGGAGCTTAACGAGGTCTTTGACGGCAGGCAGCAGTTTGTGCAGGACAAGCAAAAATTATTGGAGAAAGTAATAAGCTTATGTGAGTTAAGCGAGCTTTTAGAGCGGCACCCTTATGATTTATCGGGCGGCGAGCAGCAGCGGCTGGCCTTAGCCAAGGTGCTTTTATGCCGGCCGCGGCTATTGTTGCTGGACGAGCCGACAAAATCGTTGGATGCTGAATACAAGCAAAAGCTGGGAGAGATTTTATGCCGCTTGCAGTCAGAGGGCGTAACAATAGTTTTGGTTTCGCACGATTTAGAGTTTTGCGCCGGTTTTTGTGACCGCTGCGCTTTGCTCTTTGACGGAGATATCATCAGCGAAGGCAGTCCCCGCCAATTTTTTGCCGGCAAGAGCTTTTACACTACGGCGGCTAACCGCATGGCGCGCAGCCTGCTGCCCGAGGCCATTTTGCCCGAGGATATTATTAGCGCTTTCGGCGGCAAGCTTATTAATCCCTCTGACGGCCACTGTGATGTTGATGAGCGTTTTTCCTGCCGAAAAAAGGATAATATAGTCGAATTGCCTAAATGTGCGGGAGCAGAAGTGTTAATTACGCGGCAGGCGGCAAGGCGGCGCAAGCTTTCGGCTCGCACCAAATGGTCTTTATTCATGCTGCTTGCCGCTATTCCCTTAACCGTTTGGGTAGGCGATTATTATTTTGACGACCGCAAATATTATTTTATCAGCAGTTTAATATTGATTGAGGCGTTGCTGCCCTTTTTATTGATTTTTGAAGATCGCAGTCCGCAAGCGCGCGAGCTGGTTTTAATTGCCGTATTGGTCGCCCTGTGCGTGGCAAGCCGCGCCGCCTTGTTTATGGTGCCCCATTTTAAGCCGATGTTGGCTATGGTAATTATTTGCGGTCTTTGTCTGGGAGCCGAAAGCGGCTTTTTGATCGGCGTTTTAGCGGCCTTTTGCTCAAATATTTTCTTTGGCCAAGGTCCCTGGACACCTTGGCAGATGCTGGCTTACGGCCTGATCGGTTTTTTGTCCGGGGTTTTATATCAAAAGGGACTGTTAAGCAAAAATAAAATCGCCTTATGTGTTTTTGGCGGTCTAACAGCAGTTTTGCTCTACGGCGGTATAATGAATCCTGCGTCGGTGCTGATTTATCAATCCGCCCCGTCTTGGGAAATGTTTGTCAGCGCCTATGCTTTAGGGTTGCCGCTGGATCTGATTCACGCCGCGGCCACAGTGCTGTTTTTATGGCTGCTGGCTGTGCCGATGAGCGAAAAACTGGAAAGATTAAAAATAAAATACGGATTGCTGGAATAAACATTGATTTATTGGTTTTATTATAAAAATATTATTTTTAAGGAAATATTATAATGAGTCTTATCGAACTGGCAATTTTGGCCGTAGCTTTATCCATGGATGCCTTTGCGGTGGCTGTCTGCAAGGGTTTGTCGATGTCCCGATTTTCTTTAAAAAAAGCTTTGACAGTCGGCCTGTACTTTGGTATTTTTCAAGCTGCCATGCCCATGCTTGGCTATTTGCTCGGCTCTTTGTTTGCCGAACAGATTAGAGACTTTGATCATTGGATTGCCTTTGCGCTGTTGTTTATTATAGGTATAAAAATGGTTAAAGAGGGGCGGGAGCCAAAAGATAAAAAATCGGACGATTCTTCGCTGGCTTTTGGGCAAATGCTTGTTTTATCGGTAGCTACCAGTATAGATGCTTTGGCCGTAGGTATAACCTTTGCTTTTTTACGGGTTAATGTTTTGTTTGCGGTCAGCTTAATAGGTCTTTCTACCTTGCTGCTTTCCGCCCTTGGTGTTAAGATCGGCAGTATTTTCGGTGCGCGCTACAAAAGCCGTGCCGAAGTGTCTGGAGGGGCGATTTTAATAGCTTTGGGATTAAAAATATTGTTAGAGCACTTAGGTATAATAGGATAATATTGTTAAAAAATAATAACGAACTTTTGTGTCTGTTAAACAATCAATACTAAAAGTCCATTTTGGAGGTTTATTATGAATAATCGTTTGCTTGTTGCTTTATCGGCAGCAATAGCTGTTATTGCTATTTTGACAGTGACTGTTATGGCTTTATCGCCCGTTTATCTGTATCGTCAGGATATCGGACATAATACCGTTTACTATGCGGCGGACGGTCTTAACGCTAACGGCGTACAAAAAACCCATTATATCGAATACACGCCCAACAGTGATGTTTCTCCGATTATCGCTTACGGCAGCAAGCTTTACGGCACTTCTACGATCAATAAAATCACCGAAACTGTACAAAGCGGAGGGCAAGAGGTAATCGCCGCCATCAACGGTGATTTTTTTGAAACCAGCAACGGCTTGCCGACGGGCATCGTAATTAAAGACGGCCAATATATTTCTTCTTCCGGCGGTTATTACGCTGTCGGTTTTATGAACGACGGCTCGGCGATTTGCGGCAAGCCCTCTGTGATGATGACCTTGGCCGGCTCTAAGGGCTCTTTACGGATAACAGCTTTTAATAAAATGCGTTCACAAAGTACAGTTACTCTTTTAGATACTAATTTTTCTGCCTATACGCGTATCAGCTCCGAAGGCAAAAATATTATTTTGCGTCGTCTGTCCGCAGATCCCGTTACATTAAATTGCAATTTAGCCCTGCGGGTCGAGGCCATTGAAACCACATCATCTTCTACGCCTATCGAGGCCGACCAAATGGTGTTAACCGTGGATAATCGCGGACCGCTTAGCTCTGTGGATTTTCTTGCGGTCGGCGATGAATTGACCTTAAGCGTTTCGGCTAACGGTGATTGGCCCTCGGTAAAATACGCCGTCGGCGGTAAGCCTTTGCTGGAAAACGGTACGGTTAATACGGCAGGCAGTCCTGCCGGCACCAACCCCCGCAGCGCTATCGGCGTAAAGGCGGACGGTACTGTTGTACTTTACGAGAATGACGGCCGGGCAAGCGGCATCAGCACGGGAACGAGCCCCGAAACGCTGGCTGCCGAAATGCAGGAGCTGGGTTGTGTTTCGGCCATTAACTTAGACGGCGGCGGTTCTTCGGCCATGCTGGTACAGCTGCCGGGCGATGAGCAGAAAACGGTTATCAATACACCCTCCTCCGGCTCATTGCGCGCTTGCGCCAATTACATTTTATTAATTAATAATACCAAGCCGAGCGGTGCGGCTCGTCATCTGCATTTGTACCCCAAGGCAAAATACTTGCTTAAGGGCAGCTCTACGCAGGTTACCGTTAAGGCAACCGATTATAATTATTATCCTGCAGCCGCACCTTCCGCTATTAGCTATTCCGTAACGGGCGATTTGGGCACGATTAACGGCACGGGTCTGTTTACGGCGGGAGCAAAAGCGGGAACGGCTGTGCTTGCGGCAGCTTCTTCTTCGGCCCAAGGCACACAGTATGTGCATGTTTTTGAAACGGTCGATAAGATTTTGCTAAGAAACGAGGCTAACAGCAAAATAATCACGGAGCTTTCTTTGCAATCGGGAGAAAAAATCAATTTAACGGCGCAGCCCTTTTACGCTAATTTAAACCTGGCCGCCGAGGATACGGTATTTAACTGGTCGGTTAGTGGAAACGCAGGCACAATTGAGCAAGACGGTACCTTTACGGCGGGGGCGCCGCTTAGCTCCGGACAAATTACCGTCAGCTATGGAGCGTACAATCTAACCGTACCTGTTAAGGTCAGCATGGGCGAGTCAAAAAAAATGCAGACCCTAGCTGATTTTGAAAGCAGCAATTCCTTTAACGGCGGAGAAAAAATTTCGCAGGCGGCCTTTGTTCATAACGGCACAAGCGCATTAAAAATCGCTTATGATTTTTCTGCCCAAACAACAAAAGAGCTTTCTTGTGGCTCAATCCCCATAGATGAGGGAATGACCTATTTGCAGCTTTGGTATCTGGCCGACGATTCGGGAGCGGTATTAAATGCCCTCTTTACGGATCAGACCGGCAACCGTCGTTCAGTTGCCTTAACCGGGGGCATCAGCGGCCGCTATACCCTGCTTTCAACCCAAATTCCCCAAGGAGCCATGCGTTTTGACGGCCTGCTGTTATCCGCCGGTTCACAAATAAAGGGCGCGGTATATGTAGATCAGCTTATGCTGGTATCCAAGACAGACGGCAACGCCCCCGAGGTTAATTTTTTAACTGCCCCGCCGGCAAATACCGAGGTCGGCAGCACGCCGACGCTGACGGTTAAGGTTATTGACGATGGCAGCGTGCCGGAGGCATCTAAAATTTCTGTCACAATGGACGGCAAAACCTTAAAATTCACGCAAAATGTAACAACGGGAACGATTGCTTTTAACACGCCGGCTTTAACGGCCGGTTTGCACCGTATTACCGTTAAGGCAACTGACCAATGCGGCAACCTGCAACAAAAAACCGCCGAGTTTTCCGTAGGCGAGCGGGCGGCTGTTTTTACCGATACCAGCGGCCATTGGGCAGAAAAAGTAATTAATTACACTTTTGACCGCGGCCTGCTCAAGGGTGATGTAGATAAAAAAGGCAACGCTATTTTTGCTCCTGCCCGCACCCTTTCGCGTACGGAATTTTCTGTAATAATGGCGCGCTATTTAAATCTGACAGATACAGAAGCCGAGCTCCCCTTTGTTGATAAAGATAAAATTCCTCAGTGGGCCTTGCCCTCTGTGCGCGCGGCATATGCCGCCGGCATTATTACCGGCTCTGCCGAAAACGGCAAGCTCAAGTTTTTGGGCTCAAACGGTATCACCCGCCGCGAGGTGATGACGGTTATCGGCCGTTCAATGGAGCGCGGCGCGGTAACTCAGCCGCTAACCTTTGCCGATGCCGCTACTCTGCCTGCTTGGGCTGCTCCCCATGTAGAATATTTGGTAGCTTTGCATGTGGTCGGCGGCTATCAGGATAACACCATTCGTCCCTTGTCTGAAATAACCCGTGCGGAAATCGCCAAAATTCTTAGCGGATTGTACTAATATAGAAGGATTTTGCTTTTAGGTCTTGAATAATTTAAAGCTAAGAGTTTTGTAGTATATCAGCAAAGGAGAAAGCTTAAGATGGGTATCTTTAATGTGGGAACGGATATAGGTGTTGACCTGGGTACAGCCAGTATTTTAATTTATGTCAAGGGCAAGGGCATTGTTTTAAACGAGCCCTCGGTTGTGGCCATCGATCAAAAAGAAGGCCATATTATCGCCATCGGTGAGGAAGCGCGCAAAATGCTCGGCCGCACACCCGGTAATATTATTGCTGTTCGTCCCCTGCGTGACGGTGTTATTGCCGATTATGATACAACAGAAAGAATGCTGCGTTATTTTATCAATAAAGCTTGCGGCAGTAACTGGTTTTTTAAGCCGCGCGTTATGGTCTGTATTCCCTCGGGCGTTACCGGTGTAGAAGAGCGTGCCGTTCGTCAGGCGGCAATGCAATCGGGAGCCAGACAAGCCTTTTTAATGGAAGAGCCTTTGGCCGCGGCTTTGGGCGCGGGCTTGGATGTGGCCTCCCCCGGCGGCTCAATGGTGGTTGATATCGGCGGCGGCACGACAGATATCGCGGTTTTATCCTTGGGCGGTATTGTCTGCAGCAAGAGCCTGCGCCTTGGCGGCGACAAATTTGATGATTATATTGTTCGTTATATTCGCCGCACTTACAGCCTTTTAATCGGCGAACGCTGCGCCGAAGAATTAAAAATCAATGTCGGTACGGCTTTTCCGCGCGGACTTTCCGAAAATAAAGTTGTCGAGGTGCGCGGCCGCGACTTAATCACAGGCTTGCCTAAGGCCATTTCTTTTTCTGCGCATGAGAGCTTTGAGGCCCTGCAAGAGCCCTTAGAGGCCATTATCTGCACCGTTAAAGAGGTGCTCGAAATTACCCCTCCTGAGTTGGCCGCCGATATTATCGACAAGGGCATTGTTTTAACGGGCGGCGGCGCTTTGCTGGATGGCCTGGATCTGCTTATTTCTTCCGAAA
>JAQVWQ010000130.1 GCA_028709615.1 Clostridia bacterium
CGAGGCTTGCCCCAATAACCCGGTAACACTGACTCGCGGCTGCGTACATATGATTTTAACCAATAAAATGGGCTTGGATATGGCCGGCGTGACCAATGATACCCCCGACCCCGAGGGCGGCAAAATCGTTCGTGACGAGCATGGTGTTGCTACCGGTTTAATGCAGGATAACGCGCAGAATTTTATTAAGAATATTGTTCCTCCTTATACAAAGGACGAAATGGTTGCGGCCATCGAAACGGCCAGCAAAGCCTATAACTCTAAGGGTATTACCTCCAGCTGCGACGCCGGCACGCTGATTTCTGTTGAAGGCGAAAATCAGGCCTGGTACGAAGCGTGGGCAAGCGGCCGCATGACTATCCGCAATACTACCTTAATGGCCGGCGATACGGCCGCCAAAATTAAAAGCCTTGGTGTCGGCAGCAACTTCGGCGATGATATGCTGCGCTTCGGCTGCGTAAAATTCTTTATGGACGGCTCTTTGGGCGGCGCGACCGCCTGCATGAAGAAGGCCTATAAATCCAACCCCGACAATTTTGGTCTGGCCTATATGGAGCAGGACGAATTAAACGCCAAGGTCAAAGAGGCTCACGATTTGGGCTATCAGATTTCGGTTCATGCTATCGGCGACGAAACCATCGACCGCGTCGTGACCGCCATTGAAAACGCCTTAAAGGATAACCCGCGCGCTGACCATCGTCACCGCATTGAGCATAACTCTTATTGCACTCCCGATTTGCTGGAAAGAGAAAAGAAGGCCGGCATTAATATTTCCGTCAATCCCGACTTTTTGTACTTCTTCGGCATTTCTCACTTAAAGCATATCGGCACCGATGTTTATCAAGAATTTGCCGCCAAAACCGCTTTAAAGATGGGTATTCCCGTGGCTATTGGCTCCGACTGCCCCGTTTTGGTTCCCGATCCCTGCTACGGACTTTATGCCATTACTCAGCGTAAGGCCATTGACGGCTCCGATTTGGGCCGTGACGAGTGCCTTACCATGGATCAGGCCTTGCGCGCCTATACCAAAGCCGGTGCTTATATGACCTTTGAAGAAAATATCAAGGGCACCATTGAGCGCGGAAAATTGGCCGACTTTGCCGTTTTAAACTATGATCCCTACACCTTAGACGGTGAAGAAATCCTTAAGTTTGCTGCGGAAATGACCGTTTTGGGCGGTAAGATCGTCTTTGAAAAATAAACAATACCATTAGGTTGTGAATAAAAATCATTACTCTATCACACCATAATTTATCTAAAACCTGCCCCCCTAGGGCCGAGGCAAGCTTAACCCCCTTAAATCGGCCATTCCCCTCCGGTGTCGCGGGCACTCTCGCGACACCGGACTCTCCCCTAATTTTGCTTAATCTCCTTTTACACCGAGGCACCGGTAATGTTTTCGGTAAGGGTGATTAGCTTTGGAAATGCTGCGAAAAAGCCGAATTAACCTCCCGGCTTTTTCGCCGTTTCCGCAAAAAAAAATATAAGGAGTATTTATTATGATAAAAGCACAAAAAATCTTTTATAACGGTCAGCTTTTGACAATGGATGAGCAAAATCCTCAAGCCGAGGCTGTTGCCGTACGCGGAGAAAGGATTTTAGCAGTCGGTACATATGAAGAGCTTGCTCCTTATTTGGCTTCTGAAACGGAAAAAATTGATTTGGGCGGCAAAACTATGATTCCCGGATTTAACGAAAATCACGGACACCCCGTTTTGCACGGAATGAATTTACAGCAGGTTAATTTAGATCCTGCGGTCTGCCCCGATATTGCCACTATGAAAAAGCTTTTGGCGGATAAAGCTCGTAATGTCGGCCCCGGAGCTTGGATCAGGGGCTGCTCTTGGGATGAAACCAGAATGAGTGACGGGCGCATACCTACGGTTGACGATATTTCCGAGGTTACACCGCATAACCCCGTTTATTTAACCAGAGCCTGCCTGCATATGTCCCTGGCTAATTACAAGGCCTTGGAGCTGGCGGGCATAAATCAAAATACTCCCGACCCCGCCGGCGGTAAATATGTGCGCGATGCGGCCGGCCGCTTAACCGGCTTATTGCAGGAAAACGGCCAAAATGCCGTTCGTGAGCAAATTCCCAAAATGACGGTGGAGGATATTACCGAGGCCTTGGCTTTGGCCTGCCAGGATTTTAACGCCAAAGGCATCACCACGGCCAATGAATGCGGTACCTTGATCGGCGCCGTATTTAAAGATGAGCTGACGGCCTGGAGCCGCCTGCGCGCTCAAGGCAAAATGACTGTGCGCAGTGCCGTCTTTGGCCTGACGCGCAATAATAATCCGCAGCAGATTTATGATGTGGGCATTTTAAGCGGCTTTGGCGATACGCTGCTGCGTTTTGGGCCGATGAAGTTTTTGACGGACGGCTCCTTAGGCGGAGCTACGGCCTATATGAAGGAAGGCTATGTAAGCAATCCCGCAAATTATGGTATTCATTATATGGAACCCGAGGAAATTGAAGCTAAGATCAAGGCCGCTCACGATTACGGTTTTCAAGTTTCTGCTCACTGCATCGGTGACGCCGCCGTTGAGATGGTGGTAACGGCTATTGAAAAAGCCCAGGCCGCCAATCCCCGCCCCGATTGCCGTCACCGCTTAGAGCATGGCTCGCTTTGCACCCCCGATTTATTGGAGCGTGTTAAAAAAGCCGGCATTTGCCTAAATATGAACCCGGTCTTTTTATATTTCTTTGGCATTTCCCACCTTAAGCATATCGGCGAAAAGGTAAAATACGAATTTCCCGCCAAAAGCGCGATCGCTTTAGGTGTTCCTTTTTCGATCGGCAGCGACTGCCCCGTTTTGACTCCCGATCCCCGCTATGGGCTTTACGGCGCCGTCGCCCGCCGCGCAACTGACGGCCAAAGCCTGGGCGAAGAGGAGAGAATTAC
>JAQVWQ010000131.1 GCA_028709615.1 Clostridia bacterium
CATTTGTGGTAGCCGAGGGTTAAGGAGGGGTTGCAATGAGGATTTTAACAGCAGAAGAAATGCGTTTGGCGGATAGTACGGCCATTAATACATATAAAATACCCGGTGTGGTTTTAATGGAAAACGCTGGCCGGGCCCTAGCTGACGAGGCTGTTGAGTTGGCGGGAGGCGCCGAAAAAAAATATCTTATTATTGCCGGCGGCGGCAATAACGGAGGCGACGGCTTTGTTGCCGCCCGCCATTTACTTAACCGTGGCGCACAGGTCAGGCTCTTTTTGACCTCTCCGATAGAAAAATTTAAGGGTGACGCCCTGATCAACTATCAAATTTTGCAAAAGCTTGGTTTGGACGGTCAGGTTATTGAGGAAAATAAACGACTTAATGTGCTAAAAATTGCACTCTTGCAAACGGATTTAATTATTGACTGCGTTTTCGGTACAGGATTGAATTCTGTTGTGCGCGGGCTTTACACAGATATTTTTGATTTAATAAACGCCAGTAATGTTCCGATTTTGGCTTGCGATATTCCTTCCGGCCTTTCAGCCGACAGCGGCCGACCGCTGGGAAAGGCCGTTTGCGCCGACCGTACTGTCACTTTTGCTTATCCCAAATTGGGTTTATGCTTGCCCGAGGCTGCCTCTTATGTCGGCGAGCTGAAGGTTATTGATATTTCTTTGCCGCACGATATGGCCGAGCTGGCCGATGTGCGCCGTGAATTGCTTGATGATGATTTTTGCCGTCTATGGCTGCGGCCGCGCGATAAATCGGGACATAAGGGTAATTACGGTCATCTTTTATTGCTGGCCGGTTCTCCCGATATGCCGGGAGCGGCGATTTTAGCCGCTAAGGGCGCTTTGCGTTCCGGCGTCGGATTGCTTTCGGCGGCTTTGCCGCAAGGGGCACGACGGGTCTTTTCTACCGTTTGCCCCGAAGCAATGTTTGTGTCTGCCGCCGAAAATGCCGACGGGGTTTTTACGCCGGCCGCTGCTGAGCGAATTTGTGATTTTACTGCCAATGCTTTGCTGGTTGGCCCCGGTTTAGGCAGTAACCCTGATACCAAGGAGCTGGTTCGTTCGGTTATCGCAAATTACGGCGGACGAATGGTTATTGATGCCGACGGCCTTAATGCCCTGGTCGGTCACACCGAGCTTTTGGCACAGACAAAAAAACCTCCCGTTATTACTCCCCATCCCGGTGAAATGGCGCGCTTATGCGGCCTGACTGTTGCCGAGGTACAGAGTAACCGCGTAGAAACAGCTTTAACATATGCCCGCAAATGGCAGACGGTGCTTGTCTTAAAGGGTGCAGGTACGCTGATTGCCGATCCGGAGGGCCGCCTTTTTGTTAACCCGACGGGTAATGCCGGTATGGCTACCGGCGGCAGCGGTGATGTTTTAGCCGGTGTGATAGGAGCGCTGCTGGCACAAAATCTGCCAACGGCTATTGCTGCCGCTTTGGGTGTGTATTTGCACGGCAAAGCAGGGGATCTGGCAGCAGCCAAAAGTAGTAAGTTGGCATTAAGTGCATCAATGATTGCCGGTTTTTTGCCGCAGGCGCATAAGCAAATCAGTGAATTGCTGTGACTTTGGAGGACAATTAATGTTGAATTTGATGATGTTGGATGCTCCGTCTTGGTTGGAAATAAATCTATCGGCAATTGCCGATAATACCAGACAGATAAAAAGCATATGTAATAACAAGACAAAATTAATGGCCGTTGTTAAAGCCGACGGTTACAGCCTGGGAGCCGTGCCGATTGCTAAAACTGTCTTAGCCAATGGCGCCGACAGCTTAGGGGTCGCTCTTCTGTCCGAAGCTGTTGAATTGCGCAAATCCGGTGTTACCGAGCCAATAGTTATTTTGGGTTATCTGGCGCCTCCGCAAATCGATAACGCAATTGCTTATCGTATAACGCAAACGGTTTATACATTATCAATGGCTGAAGAAATTTCCCGCCGTGCCACAGCCTTAAAACAAAAGGCTTTTATTCAAATAAAAATTGACAGCGGTATGGGCCGTTTGGGCTTTACGCTTAATCAAGATAATATTAACGAAGCCGCGCGGATTTTTAACCTGCCCTCTTTAGAGGTTGTCGGTATTGTCAGCCATTTTGCAATGTCTGAAGCTGAGGATAAAAGCTATTCATTGCAACAAAAAGCAGTGTTTGACGAGTTTTGCCGCGGACTGATACAAGCGGGTGTCAGCTTGCCGCCTCGCGGTATAGCTAATTCTGCGGCAATTGTGCATCTGCCCAGCACTCATTATGAAACCGTACGCGCCGGTTTAGCTCTTTACGGGTATTATGCTGCTGCAAATATGGAGCCGTTAATCAAGCTTACCCCCTCTTTGACCGTGCGTTCCCGCGTTAGCATGGTTAAAGAGCTTGCGGTCGGAGCCCGTATCAGTTACGGGGGAAAATGGCAGACCGCGCGCAAAAGCCTGATTGCCACCTTGCAAATCGGCTATGCTGACGGAATCAGCCGTTATTATGCCGATCATGGCGGTGAAGTGTTAATAAACGGACATCGGTTGCCGATTGTCGGCAACATTTGTATGGATCAGCTGATGGTTGATATAACCGATTTTTCTGATGTGGCCATGGGCGATTGCGCCGTGCTTTTGGGTAAGGACGGAGATCAGGAAATAAGCTTAGACGAAATGGCCTCTAAAATGGGCGTTATCAATTACGAGGTGCTGTGCCGCTTAGGTTGCCGCCTGCCGCGTATTTATTATGAAAAATAGGGGTTACCCCGCAGGTTTTTCCTTTTTTTGACGGGAGCTATTTCCGCTTGTTTTAGTAAATAAAAAATGTTATTCTCAAAGCAAGGAGGCGAGCATTTTTATGGAAAAAATCTGGACAATAGAAGAAATCATTTTGGGTTATCAACAAACCGCACAGTTAAATCT